>CAZLBU010000040.1:228-9789 GCA_964557815.1 uncultured Bifidobacteriaceae bacterium
GCTCGCGGCGCGCGTGCACGGCATCGAGGACTGGAGCGAGAGGGACGACATGGCCAGGGACGCGGCCGAGGCGATCAGCCAGGCCATCCGCGCGCGATACGAGCCGCCCATCGAGCCCTTCGTGCGCAACCGGTCCACCGCGTGACCGGTTCCCGGCTCCCGGTTCCCGCCGCGATCTACCGCTCGTTCCAGCGCAGCTTCTGCCGGAGCACCTCGAAGTAGCTGCGATTCGACGCGCGCACCAGCCGCAGCGGCCGGGGCGCGCGCGAAATGGTGACCGCGCGTCCCGGAGCGAGCGGGAAGCCGGACTGCCCATCGAAGGTGACGTAGATCTCGTCTCCCGCATTGGTGCCGGTGGCCAGCACACGCACGTCGCGCTCGGCGGGAATGACGATGGGGCGGTTGGTCAGCGCGTGGGGCGCGATGGGCGTGATGACCAGCGCATCCATCGCCGGGTGCACGATCGGCCCGCCGGCCGAGAGGTTGTAGGCGGTGGAGCCGGTCGGGCTGGCGATGATGAGGCCGTCTGCCTTCACCGTCGTCAGGAACTGGTCGCCCACCCACACCGATACATCCACCATGCGCGAGAGCGCGGTGCGCGTGAAGACCACGTCGTTGAGCGCGACGAAGCCGCCGGCGTGATCCCGGGGGCCGGCCGACGGGGACGGCTCATCACCGGCCACGACGGCTCTCAACATCATCCGCTCGTCGTGCGTGGCCTGGCCGCCGACAACAGCCTCGATCGACGCGAAGAGCTCGGGCCTCGTGATCTCGGTGAGGAAGCCCAGCGAGCCGAAGTTCACGCCGAGGATGGGAATGTCGCGCCCGGCGGCGGCAATGCGGTCGGCCATGGCCAGCAGCGTGCCGTCGCCACCGAGGACGAGCACCAGGTCGACGCTCTCCGGCATGTGCTCGCGATCCACGACGGAGCGGTCTCCCGGCGGCAGCGAGGCCGCGGCGTCAGGCGACCAGCACGCGTCCACGCCTCGTTCGGCGAGCCACGACTCGAGCGCCACGAGGGTCTCGCCGGCGTCGGGCAGCTGCGGCTTGGTGACGATGCCGATTCTCACGGGCGCGCCTCGAGGAGCATCAGGAACTCCCTGTTGCCCTGAGCGCCGGTGACGGGCGACTCCACCAGCGCCAGGCGGCTCAATCCTACTTCAGCGGCCGCGGCCGTCACCTCGGCGACCACGCGCGCGTGCACCGCGGGATCGGACACCACGCCTCTCTTTCCCACGTCGCGGCGGCCGGCCTCGAACTGCGGCTTGACCAGCGCCACGATGCGGGCGCCCGGCGCCAGGAGGGGCGGCAGGACGGGGAAGATGAGCGCGAGGGAGATGAAGGACACGTCGATGGACACGACGTCGATGCCGCGGCCGATGTCCGGCAGATCCGCCCGCGTGAGGTGCCGCGCGTTGACGCCCTCGATGACCGTGACGCGGGGATCGGTACGGAGCTTCCAGTGCAGCTGCCCGTGCCCGACGTCGAGGGCGATGACATGCCGCGCGCCGCGCTGCAGCAGGACGTCGGTGAAGCCGCCCGTGGACGCGCCGATATCGAGGGCCAGGGCGCCCGTCACGTCGAGGCCAAACGTGTCCAGCGCGTGCGCGAGCTTGAGGCCGCCGCGGCTCGCCCAGGGATGCTCGGGGCCGATGACGCGGACATCGGCGTTCACCTCCACCATCGTGCCCGCCTTCTGCGCGCCGTGGCCGTTGACGTCCACCTGGCCGGCGAGGATCAGCGCGCGCGCCTTCTCCCGGGACTCGACCAGCCCCTTGTGCACGAGCAGGGCATCGAGCCGCATGCGCGTGGTCATGCGCGCCGCTCGACGATCCAGTCCGCGATGCCGGCAAGATGGCTGTCCGCGAGGCCGGCTTCGGTCAGGGCCGCCTGGGCTCGGGCGAGGCACCGGGCCGCGAGCGCCTTCGATTCCGCCAGGCCATACAGCGAGACGTACGTCGGCTTGCCGGATGCGGCGTCCTTGCCGGCCGTCTTGCCCAGGTCGGCGGATGCCCCCTCCACGTCCAGGATGTCATCCACGATCTGAAATGCCAGGCCGATCTCCCGGGCGTAGCGGTCGAGCGCGTCCAGCACACCGGCACGTGCGCCACCCATGATCGCGCCGGCCAGGACCGACGCGCGGATGAGGGCGCCCGTCTTGCGCGCGTGCATGTCGGCGAGCGCTGCCGCGTCCATTGCCGGCGGGCCCTGCCCGTCGCGGTTGCCGCGTGCATGATGGCGCGAGGGATCGGCGTCGAGGTCGATCGCCTGGCCGCCGACCATGCCGATGGCTCCGGCGGCCTCGGCGATCACCTGGATGGCCCGCAGTTTGCGCGAGGCCAGGTCCGGGCCGCCCGTGTCGGGCCGTCGCGCGAGAAGCGCGAAGGCCTCCGCTTGCAGACCGTCCCCGGCGAGGATGGCCATGCCCTCGCCGTGCACCACGTGCGAGGTGGGCCGCCCGCGGCGGAGGGAGTCGTCGTCCATGGCGGGCAGGTCGTCGTGAATGAGCGAGTAGGTGTGAATCAGCTCCACCGCGCACGCGGCCGGCATGGCCAGTGCGCGGGCGTCGTGGGCGGAACCGCGATGCACGGCCTCGCACGCGGCCAGGACCAGAATGGGCCGGAGGCGCTTGCCGCCGCCGAGCAGCGAGTAGCGCATCGCATCGAAGATGACCGGGGGGCAGCGGGGAGGCGCCGGCAGCGCCTCGGCCAGTGCCAGTTCAACGTCGGCGCGGCGCGCCTCGAGATATTCGGCCAGGTTCACCGCGGGGTCAGGCCTCGTCGTCGCGATCCAGGCCGAGCGCCGGGGACGCGGGGCGTGCCTCGCCCCGCTCGTTGAGCACGTCGATCCGCCGCTCCGCGGCCTCGAGCCGGGCATGGCAGTACCGCGAGAGCGTCACCCCGCGCTCGTAGAGCTCGAGCGAGGTCTCGAGCGGCAGGTCGCCTTCCTCGAGCTTCTTGACGATGCCCTCGAGCTCGGCGATGGCGGCCTCGAAATCCTTGATGGTGGGATCCATGGCGGGCGCGCGTTCGATTGTATCGCGTGTGCCGCGGCCTAGGGTTCCGTCACGCGCGCGCGGATCTCGCCGCGCTCCAGCGTCACGCGGATGGCCTCGCCGGCCCGAACCGTGGTGGCATCGCGCAGGACCTTCCTGCGGTCGCTGTCCCAGCAGACGGCATAGCCGCGGGCGAGGACGGCCAGCGGGCTCAGCCCGCTCAACGCGGCGGCGGTGGCCTTGAACCGCGACTGCATCCCGTGCAGCCGGCGGGACATCGCCGCATCCAGCCGTCCCCGCTCGGCCACCAGGGTCGTGCGGACCCGGGCGAGGCGGTGGCGGGGATCGAACTGCGAGAGGCCGCGCCGTAGCGTTTCCACGCGTCGCCGGCGGCGTTCGAGACCGTCGCGCGCCTCCGCCGAAAGGCTGGCGGACAGGTCCGAGAGGTGACGAGCGCGCCACGCGAGCCGTCCTGGCAGCCCCGCGTATCCCGGGCGCGCCAGCAGGCCGTTCAGCCGTGACTCGAGCCGGCGCAGGCGCCCCCGCACCGCGCCGTCGAGCCGGTGCGCGAGCCGATCGATCTGCGCCTGGAACTCGTCCTTCTTCCGCACGACCATCTCGGCCGCCGCCGACGGTGTGGGCGCACGAAGATCCGCGGCGAAGTCGGCGATGGTGAAGTCGGTCTCATGGCCGACGGCAGAGATCACGGGGATCGGGGAGGCCACGATGGCTCGTGCCACGGCCTCCTCGTTGAAGGCCCACAGGTCCTCGAGGGATCCGCCCCCGCGGCCGACGATGATCACGTCCACGCCCTCGATGCGGTGAGCCAGGCGCAGGGCCCGCGCGATGTCGCCCGCCGCGCCCTCGCCCTGCACGCGCGCGGGCGAGATCACGAGGTGCGCGTTCGGGTAGCGGCGGCGCAGCACGCGCACGATGTCGCGGAGCGCCGCGCCATCGATGGACGTGACGATGCCGATGCGTCGTGGCAGCGCGGGAAGCGGGCGCTTGCGTGCCTCGTCGAACAATCCCTCGGCGGCCAGCTTCCTCTTCAACTGCTCGAAGGCGAGCTGCAGCGGGCCGTACCCCTGCGGCTCCATGTGCTCGCACACCAGCTGGTACTCGCCCTTCGGCTCGTAGACGCTGATGCGCCCGCGGGCCACCACGTGCAGGCCGTCCTCGGGGCGGAACTTGAGCAGTCGCAGCGCCGAGCGGAAGACGACGCCTTTCACCTGGGCGCCCGCGTCCTTCAGCGTGAAGTAGAAGTGCCCGGAGTTCCAGGCGCGGCCATTCGAGATCTCGCCTTCCACCCAGACGTCGACGAACTCCGATTCGAGTACGCCGCGGAGGCGGGCCGACAACTCGGACACGGAGAGGATGCGACGCCGGGATGCGGAGGGGGACGCAGATAACGCAGATGGCGCAGATGGCGCAGATGGGACAGGTGCCGCGGACGCCACTCCCCGGGGCGCCGGGGCTGGACGGCCGGGTCGAGCCGCGTGTGCAGGGCGAGGCGGCGAAGGCGCCGCGCGGCCCGGGGGATCATCGAACGGGAGCTGGCTCATCGCGCGGTCGCCTCCTCGGCGGCCGCGAGGGCGTCGATGTCGGCCGCGCTCAGGCTCAGGCGCTCGATGGCCGTCGCGCGCCCGGTCAGCGGGTCTGCCGTCACCAGGACGCCGTTCAGGCGCGGGTCGCCGGTGGCGGGTTCGAATCTGGCGGGCATGCCGGTGCGGAAGCGGGCGAGCACCCCGGCGCGGTCCATGCCGATCACGCCATCGTGCGGTCCCGTCATGCCCGCGTCGGTCAGGCAGGCCGTGCCCCCCGGCAGGATACGCTCGTCGGCGGTCTGCACGTGCGTGTGTGTGCCGATGACCGCGCTGACGCGGCCGTCCAGCAACCAGCAGAGCGCGATCTTCTCCGAGGTCGTCTCCGCGTGCATGTCCACGAGGATGACCGATGCGCCCTGGTCTCGAAGCGCCGCTACCTCGCGCTCCGCGACAGCGAACGGATCGTCGATGGTCGAGAGGAACACGCGGCCCATCACGCTCAGGATGCCGACCGACGTCCCGTCGCCGGCCTGAACGATCGCGGAGCCACGGCCAGGCGTGCCGGGCGGGTAGTTCGCCGGGCGGAGCAGGCGCGGCTCGCGCTCGATGAACTCGATGATCTCCTTCTTGTCCCAGATATGGTTCCCGCCGGTGATGACATGGACGCCGGCCTTGAAGATGTCCTCGGCGTTCTCCCGGGTGATGCCCGCGCCGGCCGCCGCGTTCTCGCCGTTGGCCACCACCAGGTCGAGGCCGTGCGCGCGGACGAGCGGCTTGACGGCTCGCTTCACCAGGTCACGGCCCGGCCGCCCGACGATGTCGCCGAGGAAGAGCAGCTTCACCTAGGCCCCGGGCTCCACGGGCACGAGGATCTCCTGGCCGCGACGCTCGTCCAAGCGGGGGAGCACGATGCGAAGTTCGCCGTGGGCCAACGTCGCGCGAGCCCGTGCCGCGTCGACCGGCGCATGGATGCGGACGGCGCGGGCGAAGCGGCCGAAGTCCCGCTCCACCAGGTGATAGCTCGTCGGCGTGCGCGACGGCTCGCTGCGCTCCTTTTCGCCGACGACGAGCACGATGCCGCCCTTGATCATGATGCGCAGGGCCTCGGGAGAGAGGCCCGGGACGTCCACCAGCACCTCGACAGTGGTCTCGGTCTCGAGGACGTCCAGCGTGGGCGAGCACTCGCCCGAGACGAAGGGACGACGGTCGGGGCGGCGGCGGGCCAGATCCTCGAACAGGCGCCGAACCTCGTGCGCGAGATCGGGCGGGTCGTGCGGGGACGCGATGTACGACATCGTTCCCGATTCTAGCGCGCCGGGACTACCAGCGGCGGCACGGCCGGCGGGCCCTGCGGGCTCGCGGGGATGGCCGGCGTTATGCACCGCTCTCTCGTGAGGCGCGTTCCTGGACGGATTTCCGTCACCGGCGCGCCGATTCGGGGGTGTGCGATGGCTCGTCATCATGCAGGTTCTCTGATTCTGGCCGCGGCGATCGCGGCCACGTCGGCCGCCATCACGCTGGCGGCGCCGCAAGGGCCCTCAGCGGCCGGCAGGGCGGCGCGCGGGCCGGTAGAAGAGGGGGCCGACATGTATCGCGGCTACTGCGCGCCGTGTCACGGCGCCAAGGGCCGTGGGGACGGCCCGGTGGCGACGGCCCTCAAGACGAAGCCCACGGACCTGACACGCCTGTCGGCAGCCAACAAGGGCCAATTCCCGGCCGAGCGCGTGGCCATGGTGCTGGATTTCGGTGTCGTTGTGCCGGCGCACGGGTCAACCGACATGCCGACGTGGGGGTCCACGTTCCGCGTGATGGGCGACGAGGCGACGGTGCGGCAGCGCATCACGGCGCTGACGCGTTATCTGGAGACCATTCAAACGAAGTAAGGCTGAGCTTTTCCGAGGCTCGAGCACGGTCCAGAATGTGTCGCTGTAAATATGAGTGTAACTAGCTAAGATTGTATGCTTGACAACGACTCATTGAATCCCTATTCTGGTGTCATCTCACGGAGGCGGAGACAGTCGACATGGCGAAGAGCAAGGTTATCGGCATCGACCTCGGCACCACGAACTCGGTGGTGGCGGTCATTGAGAGCGGGCAACCCGCGGTGGTCGTCAACCAGGAGGGTGCCCGGACGACGCCGTCCGTCGTAGCCATCACGAAGGATGGGGAGCGGCTGGTCGGCCAGGTGGCCAAGCGCCAGGCCGTCACCAATCCCGAGAACACGGTGTTCTCGGCGAAGCGGTTCATGGGCCGGAAGTTCACGGAGGTCGCCGACGAGTCGCGCCGCGTGCCCTACAAGGTGGTGGCGGCGGCCAACGGCGACGCCTGGATTGACGTGCGGGGCAAGCAGCACTCCCCGCCCGAGATCTCGGCGATGGTGCTCCAGAAGCTGAAGTAGGCTGCCGAGGACTACCTCGGTGAGAAGGTGACCGACGCGGTCATCACCGTGCCCGCGTACTTCAACGACGCCCAGCGCCAGGCCACCAAGGACGCTGGCAAGATCGCCGGGCTCAACGTCCAGCGGATCGTCAACGAGCCGACGGCGGCCGCGCTGGCTTACGGCCTGGACAAGAAGGCTGACGAGACCATCGCCGTCTACGACCTTGGCGGCGGCACGTTCGACATCTCCATCCTCGAGGTCGGCGGGGGCGTGGTCGAGGTGAAGTCCACCAACGGCGACACGCACCTGGGCGGGGACGACTTCGACCAGGCGGTCATGGAGCATCTCATCGCGGAGTTCAAGAAGGCCGAGGGCATCGACCTGGGCCGGGATCGCATGGCGCTCCAGCGCCTGAAGGAAGCGGCCGAGAAGGCGAAGATCGAGCTGTCATCGGTGATCGAAACCGAAGTGAACCTGCCGTTCATCACGGCGGATGCTTCGGGCCCCAAGCACCTCACGCTCAAGCTCACACGCGCGACGCTCGAGAAGCTCGTCGAGCCGCTCGTGCAGCGGACGCTCGGGCCGGTGAAGCAGGCTCTCGCCGATGCGGGCGTGACGCCGGCCGACATCGACGAGGTGGTGCTCGTCGGCGGATCGACCCGGATGCCGCGCGTGCAGCAGGTGGTCAAGGAGTTGTTCGGCAAGGAGCCGCACAAGGGCGTCAACCCTGATGAAGTGGTCGCCGTGGGCGCGGCGCTCCAGGGTGGCGTCCTGGCGGGCGAGGTCAAGGACCTCCTCCTGCTGGACGTCACGCCGCTCTCGCTCGGTATCGAGACGCTTGGCGGCGTGATGACGACGCTCATCCCGCGCAACACGACCATCCCGACGAAGAAGAGCGAGATCTTCTCGACGGCGGCCGACAGTCAGACCTCGGTCGAGGTGCACGTGCTGCAGGGCGAGCGGCAGTTCGCGCGCGACAACCGGACGCTTGGCCGCTTCCATCTCGTGGGGCTGCCGCCGGCGCCGCGCGGGGTGCCGCAGATCGAGGTGACCTTCGACATCGACGCCAACGGCATCGTGAACGTCGCGGCGAAGGACAAGGCCACCGGCAAGGAGCAGACCATCACCATCAGCGGGTCGAGCGGCCTCAACAAGGACGAGGTCGACCGCATGGTGAAGGACGCCGAAGCGCACGCCGCCGACGACCAGGCGCGACGCGAGACCATCGACGCGCGCAACCAGGTGGATGCGCTCGTCTACTCGGTGGAGACGACCCTCGCCGAGAACAGGAGCAGGCTCGACGCGGCGCTCGTGAGCCGCACGGAGGCCGCGCTCGAAACCGCCCGCACCGCGGTCAAGGGTGACGACAGGGACGCCATCGCCCGCGCCGGCGACGACCTGCAGAAGGCGTCGCACGCGGTAGCCGAGGCGCTGTACCAGGCGCAGCAGGCGCCATCCGCATCCGGGCCCACGCCGGGCCCCGGCGTGAAGGACGCCGAGGTGGTGGATGCGGAGTTCGCGGAGACCAAGTGAGGAGATGAGGACAATGGCCATTGCGCGATTCGACCCGTTTCGTGACCTGGCGGTCCTGCAGGACCGGATGAACCGCATCTTCGGCGAGCCCTACGGCCCGCGCGAAGAGGGCGTGCTCAGCAACTGGGTGCCGGCGGTGGACATCTTCGAGAACGACAAAAAGGAGCTCGTGCTCAAGGCCGAGCTGCCCGACGTGAGGAAGGAAGACGTGTCGGTCACGGTGGAGAACAACACGCTCACGCTGAGCGGGGAACGGAAGTTCGACAGCGAGGTGAGGAAGGAGCACTACCACCGCATCGAGCGCGCCTACGGCAGCTTCAGCCGCTCGTTCTCGCTGCCGGCCACGGTGGACTCGGGGAAGATCGGCGCCGAGTTCAAGAACGGCGTGCTCACCGTCCGGCTGCCGTTCCGCGAGGAAGCCAAGCCGCGGTCGATCACCGTCGAGGTTGGTTCCTAGCGGCGTCGACGCAGGCGACGGCACATCCCTGACACGTGAAAGAGCCCGGTCATCGACCGGGCTCTTTGTGTCTCAGCGTGCCTCGCTTCCGACTTCCCGCTTCCGACTTCTCACGTCCGACTTCTCACGTCCTCTCTCCGCCGCCCTCTATCCGCCATCTGCACGGATGTACGTGGCGTGCGTCGTACACGTAAGGAAACCGCTGGCGACCAAGTGCGACAGCACGCGATCGCAGGTCTGGACGTCGAGGCCCCACAGGCAGCGGGCCTGGTCGCGCGTGAGGCAGAGTCCGGGCATCTCCAGGTATTCCGCGCGCACGCGTCGTGCCACCAGTTCGATCGAGGCGGGCACCGGCGCTGCTGGCGCATCGACCTTGGCGGCGCGCGCCCTGGGCACGCGCGCGAGCAGATCCGGCGGAGGAGTGGTGGCTTTCGAGGGGTCCCAGTTGACGGCCATGGCGGCCTCCACACGGTTTGAGCGAGTGCACGCGGCCGGAACGGGGGACAGCGATGCCGGCAAGAATCATCATGCTCCCGCCTGCGCTCGTTGTCTAGCACGATCGGCATCGAATTCGCGCGATCGACCACGGGCGATGCCATCAGTGGCTCCCAACCGCCCCGCTCGTGGGTTAGAGTCGGGGGACACCGCTCGC
>CAZLBU010000040.1:9799-12799 GCA_964557815.1 uncultured Bifidobacteriaceae bacterium
CGGCATGTCGGCCGTGGTGAACACGTCCTTGAGCGCCAGCGGGACCCCGGCCAGGGCTGACGGGAGCCGTTCGCCGGCAGCCACCGTCTCGTCCACCGCCGAAGCGGCCGCCCTGCTCCAGTCGGTCGGTCCCAATGCGCTGCCTGAACCGCCGCACGATCCCGTGTGGCGGCGGTTCCTGCGGCAGTTCGAAAGCCCCCTCATCTACATCCTGATCGTCGCGCTCGGTTTCGATCTGGGCGTGTGGGTATCGGAAGGCGCGCACGGCTGGCCGGCCGACGCCATCGCCATCGCAGCCATCCTGCTGCTCAACGCCGGTCTCGGCCTCTACCAGGAGCGGCGGTCCGAGGCGGCGCTTGCCCGGCTGAAGGCGATGGGAGCGGCCCAGGTCTGGGAGCTTCGTGACGGCCAGCTCGTCCGGCGGCCCAGCGCGGAGCTCGTGCCGGGCGACTGGGTGCGCCTGGAAGCTGGCGACCGCGTGCCCGCGGACGGGCGCCTGCGCGACGAGCACGGCGCCATGCTCGACGAGTCGGTGCTCACCGGCGAGTCGGTTCCCGTGGACAAGGGCACGGGCGACGAAGCGTTCAGCGGCACGCTCCTCGTCCGCGGCCGGACCTATCTCGAGATCGAGCGCACCGGGGCCGGTAGCGCCATGGGACGCCTGGCCACCATGCTGGGCGGCATCGCCGCCGGGAAGACACCCCTCGAGCGCCGGGTGGACCAGCTGGGACGGCAGATCGCGCGCTGGGTCCTCCTGCTGGCCGCCGGGCTGACCCTGCTGGGAATCCTCGCCGAGGGCATTGGCCAGGCCGCGCGGATGATGGTTCTCGCCGTCGCGCTTGCCGTCGCTGCCGTGCCCGAGGGCCTTCCAGCCGTGCTCACCGTGGCGCTGGCGCTCGGCGTGGAACGCATGGCGCGGCAGCGCGCCGTCGTCCGGCGCCTGTCCGCGGTCGAGGCGCTCGGGTCGGTGACGGTCATCGCGACCGACAAGACCGGCACGCTCACCGAGAACCGGATGGAGGTGCGATCACTCGACACGCCCGAGCCGGAGCGCGCCATGCGGGCGATTGTGCTGGCCAACGACGCCGACCCGGCCTACGGCGCCGGCGATCCGCTGGACCTCGGGCTCCTGCAGTACGCCGACGCGCATGGCGTGGATGTCGTGGCGATGCGCGCGGCCCATCCTGTCGCGTCGGATCGCCCGTTCGACAGCGCGTGGAAGTTCGCTCGAGTCACCGTGCGCGAAGAGGGCCGGCTGACGAGCTACCTGAAGGGCGCCCCCGAGGTGGTCCTCGCGCGCTGCGCGCTGGAGGCCGGCGAGCTGGCGTCGTGGCGTGAGAAGGCCGATGCGTATGCGCGCGATGGGTACCGTGTGCTCGCGCTGGCCTGGGCTCCCGGCGAGGCCGAGCGAGAGCTGGCCGTGCTGGGCCTCGTCCTGTTCTGGGATCCGCCCCGCCGAGAGGTCGCCCATGCGGTGGGCGAAGCGCGCGCGGCGGGTATTCGCGTGCTGATGATTACCGGCGACCATCCCGCGACGGCGCTGGCTGTGGCTCGCCAGATTGGCATTCCAGGCGCGCGGGTGCTCACCGGCGAGGACCTGAAGGACTACAGCGATCCCGCCCTTGCGGCCGCCTCGGTCGAGGTGAACGTCTTTGCCCGCGTCCAGCCGGAGCAGAAGCTGCGGCTCGTCGAGACCCTGCAGCAGCGCGGCGACATCGTCGCGATGACCGGCGACGGTGTGAACGACGCGCCGGCTCTGAAGCGTTCGGACGTCGGCGTGGCCATGGGACAGCGCGGGTCGGACGTGAGCCGAGAGGTCTCCGATCTCGTGCTCCTCGACGACAACTTCGCGACGATCGTCGGCGCGGTCGAGGAGGGCCGCGCCATCTACGAGAACATCCAGAAGTTCCTCCGCTTCCTGTTCTCGACCAACCTGTCCGAAGTGCTCCTCGTCGGCACGGGCGTCGTCCTGGCCTACATCCTCGGCTTGCGAGACGTGGGTGGCGGCCCGCTGCTACCACTGACCGCCGCGCAGATTCTCTGGATCAACCTCGTGACCGACGGCTTGCCCGCGCTGGCGCTGGCCTTCGACCACACGCCCGGCGTCATGCGGCAGCCGCCGCGGTCGCCGGATGCGCCGCTGCTGGATCAGCCTTCCGTCCGGTTCATCGTGGGGGCCGGATCGATGAAGGCGGCGCTGGCGCTGGCGCTGCTGGGCCTGGTTCCAATGCTCGGCTATGAGCCCGAGGTCGCGCGCGCGGTGGCCTTTCACTTCATGGCCATTGGTCAGCTCCTGCTCACGTATCCCTCGCGGCACACGTGGACGGCCCCGTTGCCCAACGCCTACCTGCACCTGGCGGTGGCCGGCGGTATCGCCATCCAGCTGGCGGCTGCCTTCTGGCCGGTGACCGCGGCGCTGTTCGGCGCCAGCCTTGCGCTGCCGCTCTGGGGCCTGGTCTTCGGGGCGGCGCTGCTGTCGTGGGCCCTGGCCGAGGCGTGGTCGCGCATCGTCTGGCGGAACGAGCGACCCGGGGGCCCTGTCCCATGACCTGGCTGCTGTTCCTGCTGGCGGCGCTGGTGATCGTGGCGGCCGGCACACGCCTGGCCCGCTACGGTGACGTAATCGGCGAGAAGAGCGGGCTCGGCCGGAGCTGGATTGGCGTCGTGCTGCTCGCGGCCACCACGAGCCTGCCGGAACTGTTCACCGGTTTCGGCGCCACGGCCCTCGCATCGCTGCCCGACATCGCCGCCGGCGATGTGCTGGGCAGCTGCATGTTCAATCTCCTGATCCTGTCGATGATGGATGCCATCCAGCCCGAGCCGCTCAGTGCCCGGGCCCACCAGGGGCACGTGCTGTCGATGGCCCTTGGCCTCATCCTCACCAGCGTGGCGGGCCTGGGCCTCGCCGGCGGCGCCTCCATGCCGCACCTCGGATGGGTGGGTATCACGACGCCGGCCATCATCGTGCTCTACTTCCTGTCCATGCGGGCCATCTTCACC
>CAZLBU010000040.1:12809-14122 GCA_964557815.1 uncultured Bifidobacteriaceae bacterium
ACCCACGAGCGCCAGCGCCGCGCCCGCGAGACCGCGGCAGTGGCCGAGCATCTCGAGTACGAGGACATCCCGACGCGCGTGGCGGCCACGCGCTACACCGTGGCGGCCGTGTTCGTCGTCGGCGCGGCGCTGTGGCTGCCCGAGCTGGGAGCGAGGCTGGCGCAGGAGACCGGGCTCGGCGAAGCGTTCGTTGGAAGCCTGTTCATCGCGATCACCACGTCGTTGCCGGAGATTGTCGTCTCGCTGACCGCGGTGCGCATCGGGGCGGTGGACCTGGGCATCGCCAACGTCCTCGGCAGCAACCTCTTCAACCTGTTCATCCTCGGGCTCGACGACCTGTTCTACCGCGAGGGCCCGCTGCTGGCGTCGGTGGGGGAGGGCCACGTCGTCTCGGTGCTGGCCGTGGTGATGATGAATGCCCTGTTTCTCGCGGGGCTGACCTACAAGGCCCTGACCAAGCGTTTCGTCGTGGCATGGGACACCGGGGCCATCGTGGCCGTCTACATCGCCGCCGTAGCGCTGGTCTACCTGCTCAAGGGATGATCGGCTGGGTCGATTCGAGAGGGAGACATGAGCGCACGCACCAGGCTTCGAGACGTCATCATCTGCGGGACCGATTTCACACGCCCCGCCCAGCAGGCTGCGGACGTGGCCGCGACCCTGGCAGCGACCCTTGGCCGACCGCTGCTCCTCGTGCATGCCGTGGAGCCGGCGGCGGGCGCGCGGACCGCGCGCGCAGGGAAGGCGCTGGTGAAGCCCAGGCGCGATGACCTTCGCGCCGAGGCCGCGCGCCTCACCGGCCGCGGCGCGTCTGTCATCGACGAAGTGCACGCCGGGCACGCCGACGAGGTGCTGGCATCGCGTGCACGCGAGAGCGCGGCGCGGCTGATCGTCGTGGCCTCGATTGGCAGTCGCCGCGGCGGATCTCACCGGCTGGGCAGCGTCTCCGAGCGGACCGCCGAGTCGGCGCCCGTTCCGACGCTCGTCGTCCGAGATGCCGCGCCGTTCCGTGCGTGGTTGGATGGACTGCGCCCGCTCAGGGTGTTCGTGGGCTTCGACTTCACGATCACCGGGGAAGCCGCCTTCGATTTCGTCCGTGAGCTGCGGCGGGCGGGCCCGTGCGAGGTGACGGTGGGACAGGCCAGCGCCCCCGGCGATTTCGCACGTGTGGGCCCCCTCGAGGCGACCTGGTCCGCGTCCGGGCTGGCGGCGGCCAGGGAGTCCCTCGAGCGCGCGCTCCTGGACCGCTCCCGCACGCTGCTCGACGACGAGCCCGCCGGGATCGCGATCCGGCCGGCGGGCAGCCACCCGGA
>CAZLBU010000040.1:14142-14365 GCA_964557815.1 uncultured Bifidobacteriaceae bacterium
GTCGAGATGGCCCGCGAAGCACAGGCCGACCTCATCGTGACAGGCACGCACCAACTCCGCGGCCTGCCGCGCCTGTTCACGGCGTCGGTCTCGCGAGGTGTGCTCAGGCACGCCCCGGTGAGCGTGGCCATGGCCCCGGCGACCGCGGCGCGTCGCCTGCCCGCCGTGCCGGCGATCCGGCGAGTCCTCGTGACCACCGATTTCTCTCCGCGCGGCAATCGCG
>CAZLBU010000041.1:0-793 GCA_964557815.1 uncultured Bifidobacteriaceae bacterium
CGACCGCCAATGCCAGCAGCGCCGCCGCTGCGGGATCGTGGTAGTCGAAGTGCGTGCGTGTGGCATACACCTCGATGGCCTCGAAGCCGTGCGCGGCCACCTCGACGAGGTGCTCGCGGTCCAGGCGCTGGCCGTGGAACAGGTGCGTGGAGATGCCGAAGCGCGGGGTCAAACTTCGATTCTAGCGTAGCTCGGCGATCGACCCGGCCAGCAGCTCGCGGAGACGACCGAAGCGCCTCGCGTCGAGGTTGGCGCTGACGTAGCTGAGCGTGCGCGGCATGTACTGGATGTAGACGGGGTTGCGGCGGGACGTGGTCTGGTAGCCGAACGTGCCGAGCGCCTTCAGGTTGCGCTGCAGGGCCATCAGGTCGAATCGCCGCCGGAACGCGGCCCCGTCGGTCGGGCCCGCTCCGCGGGTGAGCGCCAGGAAGTAGGCCACGAGCTCGTCCACCTGCGCGGGTGTGAGATCCACGTAAGCGTCCCGCAGCAGCGACACCAGGTCGTAGGTGTCGGGCCCCATCCGCGCGTCCTGGAAGTCGATGATGTACAGGGAGCCGTGATGCAGCATCAGGTTCCGGCTGTGGTAGTCGCGGTGACAGAGCACGCGCGGCTCGGCGGCGAGCTCCTCCGCGATCCGGGTCCATTCCTCGCGCAGCGCCTCCCGGACCGCGTCGGTGAGCGCCGCCCCCCGATACGCCATCACGTAGTGCTTCACGAAGAACTCGAGCTCCCAGGTGAGCTTCTCGACGTCGAAGGCGACCAGCTCGTCGTTGTCGGCGTCGGCGAAGAAGAG
>CAZLBU010000041.1:803-1254 GCA_964557815.1 uncultured Bifidobacteriaceae bacterium
GTCGAACGCGACCCCGTAAGGCGGGTACTCGCTCGAGGCCAGCTCACGGCCGCGCTGCTGCAGCGTGGCGATGAAGCCGACGGCCTGCCGGTAGAGGGCCGCATGTTCGGCCCGCGACGCGACGCCGAGGTGCGCCTGCAGGGTCACGTCGCCGAGGTCCTGCAGGCCGAGGACGCCGAGCGCGTTCGAGTGATGCAGGATGGCAGGCACGGGCAGCGGAATGGCCCGCATGAGGCGCGCCACCAGCACGAAGGGCAGCGTCGCGACATCGATGGGGCCCGCGTGAAGCGACAGGACGATGGGGTCGCGCTCGGCCAGCAGTACCCGGAAGTAGCGGCGGTCCGAGGCGTCGCCCGTGAGCGGGACGATCTGCGCCTGGCCGCCGCCCAGACCGCGCCGCGACAGATAGGCGTCGAGCCGCTCCCGCGCCGTGTCGGTCGCCGCTCGCTGG
>CAZLBU010000041.1:1264-12761 GCA_964557815.1 uncultured Bifidobacteriaceae bacterium
GCCCCTGCTCGTCGAGGTACGCGGTGATGCGTGGGTCCATGAGGCCGCTCAGAGGCTCACGATGGCGTCGCGGGTGATCACCTGCCGATCGTACTCGACGCCCGCCGGGATCGCCACGTCGTCGGCGACGATGCATCCCGTGACGCGCGCCCCAGCGCCGACCGAGACGCGGTCCCAGAGGATGCAGTCCTCCACGTGCGCGGACGGATGGATGGTGACGCCGCTTCCGCGATCGATCGGGCGCCGCTCGGCATCCGCGATGCGCCGGACCGTCGCGAAGTAGTCGGCCGGCGTGCCGATGTCGAAGAACGCGCCGGCAGTGGGATACACGCGCACCGCACCCGGCCGCGCTTCCGCAAGGCGGGGGTAGATCTCGCGCACGGTATCAGAGGGATCCGCCGTCGCCACCCCGGCGAACGCCGCCGCGTTCACGGCCTGGACACCCACGAAATGCCATGGCGTTCCCGGTAGCCCGGCGCCCGCGCTCCCCCGCGGCGCCACCCCACACCACCGGCCCTCGCTGTCGGCAAGGATGGCGTTGTAGCGCGCGAGGTCGGCTGGCACGACGGCCAGCGTCGCACGCGCGCCGGCGGCACGGTGCGCGTCAGCCAGCGCGGCAAGGTCAACCGGGGCCAGCGTATCGCCGTTGACAATGAAGAAACGATCAGAGGCGAGCAGCGGCAGCGCCCGCGCGGGCCCTCCCCCGGAACCGAGGACGACGGCTTCCCACGAGTACCGCACGTCCAAGCCGAGGTGGCGCCCGTCGCCGACCACGCGGGCAATGGACTCCGCACGGTGATGCAGGTTCACGACCACGCGCTCGACGCCTGCGGCCTTCAACTGCTCGAGGATGCGGATGATGAGGGGGCGGCCGGCCACCGGGAGGGCCGCCTTTGCCCGCACGCTCGAGAGCGGTGCGAGCCGGGTTCCGAGGCCCGCGGCCAGCACAAGCGCGGGCCAGGCCGCGCGGCCGTTCATGCGTCCGACGGCTCGGGGAAGAGCATCTCGGTCCCCGTGCCCCCGAGGGCCTCGATGTGCCGCAGGAAGAGCATCCGATAGGAATCGGTAAGGTAGTCGCCCGGCGCGCGCCCGAGCGCGCGCGCGGTGTCGTGGATGCGCGCCTCGCCGCCCTCGATCTCCACGAACACGCCCACCGGCGTCTCGTCGATGGCGATGACGACGTCTTCCACGGCGAACTCCTCTCGATATTTCTCGTAGCGGAAGGTGATGAGGAGGCCGAGCGACTGCAGGATCGTGAGCAGCGCGTCGCCATCGCCGACCATCGTTTCGTGCTCGTCCCGCAGCTTCATGGCCCCCGGCTGGGGCGGCCCCTTGAAGGTGAGGATGCTGCGGCCCGGCTCGTTCCGGACGCGCAGGACCGACCGCGCACGGCGGAGGCTCCCGTCCGCGGTGTCGAGCAGGGCGTCTTCCTGCAGACGGCGACCCCGGAGCGGGGTGGCGCCCATCGCCAGGACGCGCTCGCGGGCGTCCGCGGCCGAATCGAATCGGAGCTTGATCTCGCGCTCGAGAGCCATGTACGTGAACCGGGGCGGGCCCGCGGGACCCGCCCCTACTCTAATGCAGTCTGCCCGCCCGGCGTGCTACTGCTTGCGGACCGTGACGAAGGTCTCCTGCCCGTTGCGCAGGATGAGGAAGAACGCCGTGCTGCCGGCGGGCACCTGGCTCAGCAGGCGGCTGGCCTCGCTGGGCGTCGAAACCGGGCGCCGGTTCACCTGCAGGATGACGTCCCCGCGCTGGACGCCCGACCGGAACGCCGGGCTCCCCTGCTCGACGGCCGATACCAGCACCCCTCGCGTGTCCTCCGGGATGCGAAGGCGCCGCATGATGTCGGGTGTCAGCGGGCTCATGGTGATCCCGAAGCCGGCCGACGCCTGCTCCTCGGGCTCGCTCGGGCCGGACCCGCCACCGCGCGCGCTCCGCGAGGTCTCTTCCTCGAGGTTGAGCTCGTCCACCGTGAGGTTGAGCGTGCGTTCCTGCTTGTCGCGGAGCACCTTGACCGGCACGGTCGAGCCGGGGCGCGTGGCCACCACGTAGCCGACCAGGTCGTCGCGGCTGCGGACGCCCTTGCCGTTGAACTCGATGATCACGTCACCCGGCTCGAGCCCGGCCTTGTCGGCGGGCCCGCCCTCGTTCACGACGGCCACGAGCGCGCCACGGCGCTCCGTCAGGCCGAACTCCGCGAGGGCATCGGCGGGCACCGGCAGCACCTGCACGCCGATGACGCCGCGCGTGACCTTGCCGGACCGCAGCTGCGGCAACAGTTCACGGACGGTGTTGATGGGCACCGCGAAGCCGATGCCGATGTTGCCCTGCTGGCGCGCGTCAGTGTAGATGGCGGTGTTGATGCCGACGACCTCGCCCCGGGCGTTCAGGAGCGGGCCGCCGGAGTTGCCCGGGTTGATGGCCGCGTCGGTCTGCAGGACGTCCTGCGAGCGCCCGTCGGTGATGGGGAACGGCCGCTCCTTGGCGCTGATGACGCCCACGCTCACGGTGTGGGCCAGGCCGAAGGGATTGCCGATGGCCATCACCCAGTCGCCGGGCTCCATCTGGGCCGAGTCGCCGAACTTCACCTCGGTGAGGGGGCCCTTTGGTTTCTCGACGAGCTCGATGAGCGCGCTGTCGGTGAGGGGGTCGCGCCCGATGACGCGCGCCTCGTGATAGACGTCCGAGTCCTCGCCGAACAACGACACCTCGATCTTCGTGGCGCCTTCGACGACGTGGTTGTTGGTGAGGATGAGGCCGTCCTTGCTGCTGATCACGAACCCGGTGCCTGCCGCCTGCGTCTCCTGTTCGCGCGGCTGGCCCTGGCCCTGCCCCTGGCCGCGGCCGCCTCCGAAGAACCGCTCGAGCAGGTCGTCGCCGCCGCCGAAGAACTCGGTCATCTCCTGGACCTGGCGGCGCGAGGTGGAGCGGATGTTCACCACGGCCGGCGAGACGGCCTTGGCGATGTTCCGGAACGTGCTGGCATCAACCGGGCCGCTCAGCGGTGCGCTGTTCATGGGCGGCGCCGCCATCGTCTGGGCCGAGGACGCCGGCGACAGATCGAGGCGTGACGCGATGACCATCCCGACGGCGACCGACGCCACCGCGATGAGCAGCGCGTAGAACAGCGTGGTCTTGCGACTCGACATAAGCTTCCTCCCCCTCACACTAACGCGATGATACCCGTCTGGCGCGGCCCGGTCACCTCGGGGCCCCCCGGCCCCCAGACGACGTTGATTTCCGTGCGAACGCCGAAGTCGTCGAAGTAGACGCCGGGCTCGACGGTGAACCCGCTGCCGGGCATGAGCCGCCGCTCGTCGTGCGTCTCGTAGTCGTCCAGGTGCGCGCCGTTGCCGTGCACCTGCTCGCCCAGGCTGTGCCCGGTGCGGTGCAGGATGGCTTTCGCGTATCCCCGCTGCTCCAGCACCTGCCGTGCCGCACGGTCCAGTTCGAAGCCGCGCACCTCGCGTCCCGAACGCGCCGCGTCCTCGGCGAGCGCGACGGCCGCGTCGCGCGCCGCCGCCACCGCCGCGAAGGCCCGCGTCATCGGCTCGGGGAGCGTGGCGCCGGTGAAGCCGACCCACGTGATGTCGGCGTAGACGGCACCCGCCTGCTTCGTCTTGCCCCACAGATCGAGGAGCACCAGCTCGTTCGGCCGAATGGCCCGGTGACGCCCCGCGGTGGGCAGATAGTGGGGGTTGCCGGCGTTCTCCTGCGCGGAGACGTTCGGGGCCGAGTCGGCGACGAGCCCTTCCTCCTCAAACCAGCGGACCATCAGCTGCTGGATGTCGAACTCGGTGGTGGCCGCTCCTTCCCGCATGCGGCGTGTGACCTCGGCGAAGGCGCGGTCCTTGATCCGATACAGCTTGTCGGAGGCGTCGCGGTGCAACGCGATGGCGCGCGCGTCCCACAGGGCGTCGAAGCGCTGTACGAGATCGCCCGAGCTGACGACCTCGGCGCCCGCATCGCGTACCATCTCGATGGTGCCGGCATCGACGCGCGAGACGTAGGGTATGGCGTTGCCCGGGGAGTACTCCATGGCCACGCGCCCAAGCCCCGCGAGCATGTCCCGCAGGCCCGCCTCGAGCTCGGCGCGTCCCGCATAAGGCGCCTTGGTCCCGGGGAGATGGTCGAGATTGTGGCGTTCGATGGCGTGTACCAGCCCCCTGGGCTCACCGTGCGCGGGGATGAGATAGAACCACCGTCGCGTGGCGAGGTGTCCGCCCTGGGCGCCCATGCCGGCCAGCCGGAAGGCAATCGGGTTCGACCCCTGGAAGTCGTAGAGCAGCCAGCCGTCAATCCCTTCCGTCCTGAGCGCTTCCTGGACCGCGGCCACATCGACAGGCATAAGTACGGAGTATAGCCCTCCCTCCAGATTTGACGCCTGGGCTGGCGCCAAAGTTTTCCCGGCCTTCGTCTTATAATGCGGGGTGCCTGCCGTGCTGCCGTACGAAGCCATGACAAAGCGAACCATCCTGTTCCTGGCGGCGGTTCTTCTCCTCGCGGTGGCCGATCCCGCACCCGGGCAGCAGCCGCCGACGGCGCCCCCGGCGGGGCAGCCCGCCGCACCGCAGCCGCCCGTCACCTTCCGCGCCGAGGTCAACTACGTCGAGGTGGATGCCCGCGTGCTCGACGCGCAGGGCAATTTCATCGCCGGCCTCACCGCGAACGACTTCCAGGTGCTCGAGGATGGCCAGCCGCAGAAGGTGTCGGTGTTCTCGGTCGTCAACCTTCCTGTCGAGCGCGCCCCGCGTCCGCTGTTCGCGGCGCGCCCCATCGAGCCGGACGTCGCGACGAACCTCACCGGCATCGATGGCCGCGTGTACGTCATCGTGCTGGACGATCTCCACACGAACGTCCAGCGCTCGCCGCGCGTCCGGGCGGCGGCGAGGCAGTTCATCGAGCGCTACGTGGGCGCCAACGACCTCGTGGCCGTCGTGCACACGTCGGGCCGCACCGACGCCGGGCAGGAGTTCACCAACAACCCTCGGCTGCTGCTAGCGGCCGTCGACAAGTTCATGGGGCGCAAGGTCCGGTCGGCCACGCTGAACCGCATCGACATGGAGGCGATGACGCGGGGCCAGCGCCAGCAGGGGGACCGCATCGACGACATCGACGACATGGAGCGCGGCTATCAGGCGCGCTCGGCGCTCGACTCGATGCGCCAGCTCGCGCAGCACCTCGGCGGCATCAGCGGCCGGCGGAAGGCTGTCGTCCTCTTCAGCGAGGGCATCGACTACGACATCACCGATGTCATCAACAGCCGCGACGCGTCCACCATCATCAACACCACGCGGGACCTGATTTCCGTGGCGACGCGCGCCAACGTCTCCATCTACGGCGTGGACGCGCGCGGCCTGGGCGGGCTCTCCGAGGAGGGCATCGAGGTGGCCTCGTTCCCGGAGGACACCACGGTGAACATCAACAGCGGCTCGTTCCAGAACGAGCTCAGGCTCGGGCAGGACAGCCTGCGCGTGCTGTCGAGCGAGACCGGCGGGTTTGCCGCGGTCAACAGCAACGACTTCGCCACCGCGTTCCAGCGCATCGTCGACGACAACAGCGCGTACTACGTGCTCGGGTACTACCCGGCCAACGATCGCCGGGACGGCCGGTTCCGGAAGATCGAGGTGCGGATTCCCGGCCGGCCCGACGCGCGCATCCGCGCCCGCAAGGGCTATGTCGCCGCACGGGGCCGGGCCTCGGAGCCGAAGCCGGCCGGCCCGAACGACGCGACACCGGAACTGCGGAATGTGATGACGAGCCCGCTGCCCATTTCGGAGCTGCCGATGGCGGTGACCGCCGCGGTGTTCAAGGGACCGAAGCCGAACGGCTCGGTGGTCATCTCGGCGCTGGTGGCCGGACCGGCGTTGCCGCTCGTGGAAAAGGACGGCATGTTCCGCAACCACCTGGAGATGGCGGTGGTGGCCGTGGACCAGAAGGGGAAGACGTTCACGCCGGGCCGCAGCACGGTCGACCTGAACATGAAGCCCGACACGGCGAAGCGCGTGCAGGCGCTCGGCTTCCGTGTCATCTCGCAGCTCGACCTGCCGCCCGGCCGCTACACGCTCCGCGTCGGCGCGCGCGAGGGCAACACGAAGAAAGCCGGCTCGGTCTCCTACGACCTCGAGGTGCCCGACTTCGCGGGCGAGAAACTGCTGATGAGCAGCATCGCGATGACGTCCGCGGCCAGCTCGGTCGCACCGACCGCGCGGTCGAAGGACCCGCTCCAGCAACTGCTGCCCGGCCCGCTCTCGAGCTACCGCGAGTTCCCGCAGGGCGATGAAGTGGCGATCTTCGCGGAGATCTACGACAACAGCGGCGGCCAGCCGCACAAGGTCGACATCAGCGCCTCGCTGAAGGCCGAGGGCGGGCAGTCGGTGTTCGCCACCAGCGAAGAGCGCGACAGCACCGAGCTCAAGGGGTCGGCCGGTGGATACGGCTTCGCGGCTCGCATCCCGCTGAAGGACGTCGCGCCCGGCCTGTACGTGCTCAGGGTCGAGGCCCAGTCGCGCCTCGGGGATCGGCCGGCGACCGCCCGCGAGGTCGTCATCCGCGTGATGCCCCCGCCGCCGCAGTGACCGGAGCCTCCCGGTGACGCCGTCGAGCACCACGGGCCTCGACGAGCGCCTCGCGTCCGTTCTCTGCTACAGCGCCTGGTGGATCACCGGGCTCCTGTTCCTCGTGATCGAGCGCCAGCACCGGGGGATCCGGTTCCACGCCGCGCAGTCCCTCGTGCTGTTCGGGGCGCTCTCACTTCTCTTGCTGGGGCTGGGCGCGCTCAGTGCGCTGGCGCTGGTGGTGTCGGGCCAGGCCTATCAGGCGGCCCGGGCGGTGGCCGATGCCCTCTGGATCGGGGCGGCCGCGGTCTGGCTGGTGCTGGTGGTGCGGGCGTGGCGGGGAGAGACGTGGCGAGTGCCGCTGGTGGCGGCACTCGCCGACCGGATCGTCGCGAAGACTAGCTGGTAGGCGGCGTGGCCTCGAGCTTCGGCACCACCTTGGGCTTCACGGTGCCGTTGGCGTGCGTGAACTGGTACTGATTCGTATTCATCGTCGGGCGTCGCGGGATCTTCAGTTCGACGCGAATCACCTCGTTCGGCATGAGCGGGCGGGCATGCCGGTAGACGCCGCCACCCACGGGGTTGTTGGCCTTGTCGTACCAGTTCTCCTCGACCTTGAACCCGGCAATGGGGGAGGGCGAGACGTTCTTGACCATGATGGTGGTCACGACTTCGCCCTTGACGACCTTCGTGTCGGGCTTGGTGATCTCGATGTTGGCCTCGCCACGCTGCGGCGAGATGAGCTTTCGTGGGGCCGGTTGCGCGGCCGGTGCCGGCGTCTGGGCCGCGACGGGCGCCAGCAGCACTCCGAACGCCGCGACGGTGGCCAACATTCGCTGGCTCAGGCGATTCATGAGAAACCCTCCGGATGAAACGTGACGTGCCGTGACTCGCTCGGATTATAGACCCTTACATCTCGCCGTTCCAGTCCTCCGGCTCGGCCGCGGAGGAACGGAAGACCTCGAGGTGCCACTTGCCGCCGCCCCAGGGCTCGATGACCTCCGTGGCGACGACGTCCACCAGCAGCTCGGCGAAGGTGCGCCCCTCGGGATCGCCCTCGAGATGGTACGCGGGATCATCCCACGCGAAGTTCGGGTAGAGGGTCATCGTCAGGAACAGGTCGTAGCCGTCGTCCACGACGATGAGCTGGCCCACCGGGCGCTTCTGGGTGGAGTGGTAGACGAGGTACTTCTCCGCGCTGTGGGCCCGGATGTAGCGCTTCAGCACGAACTCCCGGGCGACGATCTCCTCGACGGCGATCTTCTTGTCCCAGCAGTCGTGACAGTAGCGCTCCTCGCCACGCGGCTCGGAGACTTCCTTGGCCCCGCACAGGGCGCATTTCGTCTTGCTCACGGTCTTGCGTGACATCCTATCAATTGTAGTTCACGGCTTCCGCGCGGCGGGCCCGTACATTTCCATGACGTACTGCTTCAGCATCCGGCGGGTCGAGAAGCGCGGGATGTTGGACCGCATGGCCTCGCGCACGACCGCCACCCACCGCTCCGGGACGTGCTCGGCGTTGCGCTCGTAGAAGGCCGGCACGATCTCGTTCTCCAGCAGGCCATAGAGGGCCTGGGCATCCGCGGCATCGGTCGCCTCCGGGTCATCCGGGTTCGCATGACCTTCGATGAGCCAGCCATTCCGGCCGTTGTAGCCCTCGGCCCACCAGCCATCGCCGATGCTCAGGTGTGGCACGCCGTTCAGGGAGGCCTTCATGCCGCTGGTCCCGCTGGCCTCGAGGGGTTTTCGCGGGTTGTTGAGCCACACGTCGCACCCGTGCACGAGGTAGTGCGCGACGTGCATGTCGTAGTCGTCGATGAAGGCGATGCGGCCGCCAAAGGCGGGGTCCAGGCAGCGCTTGAAGACGCTCTGCAGGTGGTGCTTGGCCGGCTCGTCGGCCGGATGGGCCTTGCCGGCGAAGACCAGCTGCACGGGCCGGCCGGCGTTGCACAGGATGCGGGCCAGTCGCTCGGCGTCGTGGAAGATGAGCTCGGGCCTCTTGTACGCGGTGAAGCGACGCGCGTAACCGATGGTGAGCGCCTCGGGGTCGAGCATCGCCCCGGCCGCGACGATGCGGTTGGGGCTGACCCGCTCGTCCGTCCAGCGGGCCCGGGTGCGTTCGCGGATGCTCACGAAGAGGTCCTGCCGCAGCCGCTGGCGCAGGGCCCAGAGCTCGGCGTCCGGGATTTCCAGGAGGCGCTCCCACAGCTGCGGGTCGTCGGTGTGGTCCAGCCAGCCGGCGCCCAGGTGCCGCGTGCACCACGCGAAGACGGGCGCGGCCATCCATGTGGGCACGTGCACGCCGTTGGTGATGAAACGGACGGGCAGCTGATCGGCCGGTGAGTCGGGCCAGATGCCGCGCCACATCGTGCGGGTGACCTCGCCGTGCAACGCGCTGACGCCGTTGATGTGCGCGGCCGTCCGCATCGCCAGCGCGGTCATGTTGAACTGCGGGCCGTACCCGTTGTCGAACTCGCCGAGGGCCAGGAAGCGCTCGCGGTGCTGTCCCATCTCGCCCCAGCAGCCGGCCAGGTTCTTCTCGACCTGCTGGAAGGTGAATGCATCGTGCCCGGCCGGCACCGGCGTGTGCGTGGTGAACACCGTTGACCGCCGCACGGCCGCCAGCGCGTCGTCGAACGAGGCGCCCGCCTCGACGTGTTCCCGGATGCGCTGGAGAGCGACGAAAGCGGCGTGGCCCTCGTTCAGGTGCCAGACGGTGGGCGACACGCCGAGCGCGCGGAGCGCGCGCACGCCGCCGATGCCCAGGACCACCTCCTGCTGGATCCGCGTTTCGCGGTCGCCGCCGTACAGGCGGGCCGAGAGCTCGCGGTCCCACGGCGCGTTCTCCGGCAGGTCGGTGTCGAGCAGGAAGAGCCGCACGCGCCCCAGGCGTACCCGCCAGACGGCCGCAAGGACGGTGCGGTCGCCCAGCGGCACCGCCGTGATGCACGGACGGCCCTCGGGCGTGAGCGCCGCTTCGATGGGGGCCTCGGTCCACGAGAGCCGCTCGTAGTGCTCCTCCTGCCAGCCGTCGTTCGACATGCGCTGGTGGAAGTAGCCCTGCGGGTACATGAAGCCGACACCCACCAGCGGCACGCCGAGGTCGCTGGCTTCCTTGCAGTGATCGCCCGCGAGCACGCCGAGGCCGCCCGCATAGATCGGCAATGACCCGTGCAGCGCGAACTCGGCCGAGAAGTAGGCGACCGTGCCGCCGCTCAGCACGTGGCCGTTGGCGTTCCACCACGGGTGCTCGAGTCGGCGCTCCTCGTCGCGCCCGCCAACGGCCTCGTCATAGGCCTGCAGGAACTGCGGGTCCCCGGCGGCCTCGCGCAGGCGCTGCTCGGAGATCTGCTGGAGCATCTTGACGGGGTTGTGCAGGGTCCGGCGCCAGAGAGGGTAGTCGAGGCGGCGGAACACATCGCGGGCTCGGGCATCCCAGCTCCACCAGAGATCGAGGGACAGCTCGTGCAGGCGGTGGATCCGCGAGGGCAACGGGGCGGCGGAGGCAAATCGTTCTTCGGACATCGGGTACCGGGTCGGATTGACGGCTCAGGACAGAGACAGCAGACGTCGCAAGGGTTCAGCGATGGGCGCCGGCCAATGGCACCGCGCCCACGAGCTCGGCGAACCGGGAGAGGTCGATGTTGCCGCCAGAGACCACGGCCACGATCTTCCCCCGTCCGGCGCGGCCGCTCCTGGCGGCGGCGATGGCGCAGGCGCCAGCGCCCTCGGCAATGACGTGCACGCGGTCCGCGGTGTAGCGCATGGCTGCCGCGATCTGGTCGAGCGACATGACGATCGAGTCGTCCACGACCCGGCACAGCAGGGGCCACATGGAGGGGAGGACCGACTTGCCACCGGCACCATCCACGAACGACGCGGTCCAGTTCTCGAAATAGCTGGCCTCGCCCCGGGCGAGCGAGGTGGCGAGGGGTGCGGCCGTCTCGGGTTCCGCCGCCAGCACGCGCACGCCCGGCTTCAAGGCGCGCATGACGCTGCCAAGACCCGCCAGCAGCCCGCCACCGCCGAGGGCGGCCACGACGGTGTCGACCTCCGGCAGGTCGGCCAGGATCTCAAGGCCCGCGGTCGCGTTCCCGGCGATGAAGTCGTCATCATCGAAGGGATGGATGAAGTGGCCGCGCATCCGGTCCGACCGGTGCGTCTCGACGGTCCGCCACGCCTCGTCGTAGGTGACGCGCACCATCGCGGCGCCGAGGGATTCCAGGGCCTTGAGCTTCGTGGCGGGCGCCGTGTCCATCACCATGACGGAGCACGGGACGCCGGCACGCCGCGCGGCAAACGCCACGCCCTGGGCGGCGTTGCCCGCGCTCACCGTCCACACGCCGTCTTTCAGGAGGGAGGGCGGGAGGCGGCGAATCGCGTTCCAGGCACCGCGCAGCTTGAAGGACCCGATGGGCTGGAGCGACTCCAGCTTCAGGAAGATCTCCGGCGCGTCGGGCGGGGCGAACGGCAGGTCGAGGCGAACCAGGGGCGTGCGAACGGCGGCCTCGTACATGTGAGTGGCGGCGTCGCGGACCGCTTCAATCGAGATCGTGCGCATCGCGAATCCAGGATCGTATCATGCGGACCTTCGACCCCCGGTGGGACCCGTGGGGAGGGAAGGGGGGCGCCGTGCGGTACGCGTGGATGGTGGTGGTGATGCTGACGAGCCCGGTGGCAGGAGCACAGGAGGGCGGAAGGCCCCGGGCGCGGGATCTGGGCGTTGCGCCAGGTGTCTTTCCCCCCGGGCCTCTCAACGCCATCACCGACGTGGCGGGCGTCACCGTGGGACACGCCACGCTGAGGGAGGGCGATCGCACGCGCACCGGCGTCACGGTCGTGGTGCCACACCAGGGCAACGTGTTTCAGGACAAAGTGCCGGGTGCGGTGTTCGTGGGGAACGCGTTTGGCAAGCTTGCCGGTTCCACGCAGGTCGA
>CAZLBU010000041.1:12771-14233 GCA_964557815.1 uncultured Bifidobacteriaceae bacterium
GCTGAACGGCTTCGGTAAATCTACGGGTCTAGTGCAGGTCGAGGAGCTGGGCACCATCGAGACGCCGATTGCCCTCACCAACACGCTGGCCGTCGGGGCGGCCGTGGAGGGCGTGGTCCAGTGGACGCTGGCTCGGCCGGGGAACGAGGAGGTGCGGTCGGTCAACGCCCTGGTTGGTGAGACCAACGATGGCGGGTTGAACGACATCCGCACACTGGCCGTGCGCCCGTCACACGTGGCCTCGGCGCTCTCGGCGGCCCGGGGCGGGCCGGTGGAGGAGGGCAGTGTGGGGGCGGGCACGGGTACGCGCGCCTTCGGCTGGAAGGGGGGTATCGGGACAGCCTCGCGCCGCCTGCCCGCGCGCTACGGCGGGTACACGCTGGGCGTCCTCGTGCAGACCAACTACGGCGGGGTGCTGACGATCGACGGCGCGCCGGTGGGAAAGCTCCTGGGCCGCTACGCGTACCAGCCGCCGCCGGCCGCCCTCGGGCAGCAGCCTGACGGGTCGGGTGACGGCTCGTGCATGATCGTGGTCGCCACCGACGCTCCCGTCGACGCCCGCGACCTGAAGCGCCTGGCGGCGCGCGCGATCTACGGCCTGGCGCGAACCGGGTCGTCCTACAGCAATGGCAGCGGCGACTTTGCCGTGGCGTTCTCGACCCATCCCTCGCTGCGCGTGCGCCACGGCGCCGAGGCCACGTCGACGCGAACGCTGCTGCCGACCGACGGCGTCTCCCCGCTGTTCCAGGCCGCGCTGGAGGCCACCGAGGAGGCCGTCTACAACTCGCTCCTGCGGGCGACGACCGTGACCAGCGCCGTGGGCACGGCCGAAGCGCTGCCCGTGGACCGCGTCCGGGAAATCGTGGGTCGCGCTCGCGGTCGGTAATTGGATGCCCGGTCTCCCGGCGCTTGACGCGACGGGCACACAGGCGTAACCTCTTCTGTACCTGCCATGAACACACGTTCCAGCTCGCCCGCCCGGCTCGGTCGCGCTGGCCTTGGTGTGTTCTCGATCGGCTTTGCCCTGGGCCTGGCCCTTATTGCGGGCCTCATTGGCCCGAGCCCATCGATCGGCGGGTAGCCGAGCCCCAAAGAGACCTGACGTCAAATCGAGGCCACTACCCGCAAGGGCAGTGGCCTTTTTCGTGTTGCGGTCGATACGAGGAGACAAGAACCATGGATGGCAGTCATACAGGAGCGACAACGGTGACCGTGCAGGGGAAACCAGAAGGGCGGGACCAGGCCGCCATCACCGCGCTCTGTGCAGCCGTCGAGCGCGCCGTCCAGGCACACCGACCGTCGGGATTCAAGGTGCGTGAGGTGGTCGTGATGCTCGAAGAGGGCAGCCTGGCCCCTGGCGCGTCTGAGGCGCCGGTCTACGTGGACGTGTACGACTCAGGTTACGGGCACGGAATATAGCGAAGTGAGAGGTGAGAAGGCAGAAGGCGCAACGGGGGCCTTC
>CAZLBU010000042.1:0-1662 GCA_964557815.1 uncultured Bifidobacteriaceae bacterium
CCGTGCGCGCCGTGCTGCTGCGGCCTCTCCCGTTTCCGAATCCCGAGGCGCTGGTGGCCGTGTCCACCACGACGATGGAGAGACCAGACGCGCCGGGAGGCGCGAGTTCCCCGCCCGACTTCACCGACTGGCGGCGCGACCTCCGCGGGTTCGTCGAGATGGCCGCCGTCATCGCGGGCGCGAGCGCGCTGACGGGGGACGGTCCCGCCGAGCAGGTCCCGAGCGCGAATGTCACGGGTGGGTTCTTTGGCGTGCTCGGTGTCCCGGCGCTCTACGGCCGCGCGCTGGAGCCGGCGGACGATCCCGTGGGCGCGCCCGATGTCGCGGTGCTGGGGCACGCACTCTGGCAGCGTCGATACGGCGGCCGACACGATGTGATCGGGTCCACCATCACCATCGACAGCCAGCCGTATCGGGTGGTCGGCGTCATGCCCGTGGGATTCGCCTATCCGCTCGGTGCGGACCTCTGGGTGCCGCAGCGCTTCTCCGAGGAGGACCTTCGCACCCAGCGTGGAGCTCAGTATCTCGACGTCATCGCTCGCCTCGCGCCCGGCGCCACGGTGGTGCAGGCGCAGGACGAGATGCGGGCGTACGCGCGCCGCCTTGCGGTGTTGTACCCTCGCACCAACAACGACCGCACCATCGCCCTGCATCCCATGCGCGAGGCGCTGGTGGGGGACGTGCGGCCCGCCCTGTTCCTCATGCTGGGCGCCGTTGGCCTCGTGCTCCTCATCGTGTGTGTGAACGTGGCCAACCTCGTGCTGACGCAAGCGCTCGGGCGCCGGCGCGAGTGGGCCGTCCGCACGGCGCTTGGCGCGGGCCGGGCACGGCTCGTGCGGGGTCTGCTGGTCGAGAGCGGGCTGCTCGCCGTCGTGGGTGGGCTCGCCGGACTGGTGGTGGCGATGTGGGTCGCGAGGCTCATGGCGGCGCTCGAAGGCAGCGTGGACATTCCGCTCCTCGATCAAACGCGCGTGGACGGCACGGTCGCCCTCTTCACCATCGCGGTTTCCGGCTTGGCCGCCGCGGCGTTCGGGACGCTCCCGGCCTGGCAGGCATCGAAGGGCCTGGATGTGGCTCCTGGCATCCGGGAGGAGGGCAGTGCGACCACGGGCGACCGCCGCCGGCAGCGCCTGCGCGGCGCGCTGATCGTGGTGGAGGCGGCACTTGCCGTGGTGCTGCTGGTGGGCGCGGGCCTGCTGATGCGCAGCTTCCTCGGGCTGGTCGCTGTCGACCTCGGGTTCACCCGCGAGCGCGTGCAGACGTTCAACCTCTCGCTGCCCGAGCCCACCTATCCCACGCCGACGGCCCGGGCGGCCGTGGTCGAGACGCTGCTGTCCCGCGTGCGCGCGCATCCGCAGGTGGAGGCGGCAGCCGCCATCTTCGGGCTGCCGCTCAGCAATTTCGGCTACGTCATCTCGATGTCCACGCTCGACGACCGGACGCTGGACGACAAGGAATCCATGGAGCGCTCCCTCCAGGTGCGGGTGGTGACCCCCGAGTATTTCAGGGCGATGGGGATTCCGATCCGCCGCGGCCGGGCCTTCGGTGACGGAGACCGGCTGGGGGCACCGCCGGTGGTGCTGATCAACGAGACGGCGGCCGCACGACTGTGGCCTGGTCAGGATCCGCTGGGCCACTCGTTCACGATCGGCACACGCCTGG
>CAZLBU010000042.1:1685-4330 GCA_964557815.1 uncultured Bifidobacteriaceae bacterium
AGAGAGACGCGCGCCGGTGGGGTCGTCGTCGGGGTGGCGGGCGACGTACGGGACGGCGGTCCCGCCCGCGTGGTTCGCCCGACGGTGTACCTGCCGCACGCGCAGCGGCCGGTGAACTTCGTCACCATCGTCGTCAAGACTCGCACCGATCCGGGCCCGCTCGTGCCGACGCTGAACGGCATGGTGACCGCCCTGGATCCCAATCTGCCCATCTACCGGGTGCGCACGATGGAGCAACTCGCCACGGACGCGGTTGCGCAGCCACGGCTGTTCCTGATGCTGCTGGCGGTGTTCGCGGTCGCGGCCGTGCTGCTGGCGGCGGTCGGCATCTACGGCGTGATGGCTCACGCCGTGAGTCAGCGCACGCGTGAAATCGGTTTGAGAATCGCGCTCGGGGCGGCGAGGGGGACGGTGCTGCGCATGGTCGTCGGGCAGGCGATGACGATGGCCGTCGTGGGCCTGGGGATGGGCATGGCGGGGGCCATTGCGACCGGACGGCTCATGCGGGGCCTGCTGTTCGGGGTGGAGCCTTTCGATGCCGTGACGTTCCTGGCGGCCGGCGCGGGCTTTGCGGGCGTCGCCTTGGTGGCCAGCGCGCTGCCCGCGCTCCGCGCATCGCGCATCGACCCTGTCGAGGCGCTGAGAGACCCGTAGCGCGACCGGCGCCGTGGAGGCCAGCGGCGATATACAATTGCCGCACCCACTCCATGACCAGGCAGTACTGCCATGTTGGCTCGCGCACCATCGCGTATCTCGATTCGGTTCCCGGTGCCTCGGACCTCCGCACCATCGTCCTGCTGCACGCGTTCCCGCTGGGCGCGAACATGTGGGAGCCGCAGATCCGCAGCATCCCGAAGGGGTGGCGCCTGCTCACGCCCGACCTCAGCGGGTTCGGCGGCACCTCCGAAGCCGGCGGCGCCTCGCCCTCGATGGACGACTATGCCCGCGATGTCATCGACCTGCTGGGCGCGCTCGGCATTCCGCGCGCCGTGGTCGGCGGATGCTCGATGGGCGGCTACGCGACGTTTGCCGTCATCCGGAAGGCGCCCGAGATGGTCGAGGCGGTCGTGCTGGCCGACACGCGGGCGGGCGCGGACTCGCTCGAGGGGCGCGCGAACCGGCGCAGCATGATGGCGCTCGTGGATCGGGAAGGGGCATCGGGCGTGGCTCGCGAGATGATGCCAAAGCTCCTGGGCCGTACGACGCGCGAGACGGACCCGACGGTGGAATCCACTGTCCGACGCCTCATCAAGCAGCAGGCGCCCGAGGGCATCCGCGGGGCCATCCAGCGGATGATGGACCGCCCCGATTCGATGCCGACGGTATCGTCGCTGAAGATTCCCGCGCTGGTCCTGGTCGGGGAGGAAGACGAGCTGACGCCCGTGGAGGACTCGCGGCGGATCGCGGCGGCTATCCCGGGCGCGCGCCTGGAGATCATCCCGCTGGCCGGGCACCTCGCCAACCTGGAACAGCCCGGGCCGTTCAACACCGCACTGGTCGCGTTCCTGGCCTCACTCTCATGAAGACGTTGATCCCGGCGGCGCTCGCCGTGCTCGTCCGGGCGCGCAGGACGCGCCGCCGCCTTCCGTGGATCCGCTGCACCGCGCATTCGACGGCATCCTCGATATCTACGTGCGCGACGGGCTGGTCTACTACCAGGCGCTCAAGCTCGAGCGCGCGCGCTTCGATCGGTACGTGGCGAGCCTCGGCGAGAACGAAGTCCCCGACAGCTGGAGGCCGGAGCGCCGGCTGGCCTTCTGGATCAACGCCTACAACGCCTTCGTGCTGCGGACGGTCATCGATCACTATCCCATCCGCGGCCGCGCGGCGGCGTATCCGCCCGACAGCATCCGCCAGGTGCCCGGGGCGTTCGAGCGCCGGCAGTTCCGCGCCGGCCGCCGCATGGTGACCCTCGACCAGATCGAGAAGGACATCATCGTCCCCCTGGGCGACGCCCGGGCGCTACTGGCCCTCGGCCGCGGCGCGCTGGGTGGCGGCCGCCTCAAGAGCGAGGCTTACACGACCGAGCGCCTGGACGAGCAGCTCGACGCGATGGTGCGCGAGGTGGTGGACCGCCGCGAGATGGTGTTCGTGGATCAGCAGAACGCGGTCATCAGCGTGAACCCGATGTTCTCGTGGCGCGAGCCAGCCTTCGTCGACGCGTTCGCCGGCAGGGCGGCCCCGGAGTTCTCAGCGCGCAGCCCGCTGGAGCGCGCCGTCCTCGGCCTCATCGCGCCCGTGGTGGTGCGATCGGAGGCGGAGTTCCTGAAGGCGAACCGCTTCCGGGTGGCCTTCCACGACTTCGACTGGCGGCTGAACGACCTGACACGCAGATAGGGCACAAAGGTTCAAAGCACGTCGGTTCAAAGCACGAAGGTTCAAAGCACCAAGGTTCACAGCACGAAGGTTCAAAGGACGAAGGTTCACAGCACAGATGGATCTCGGACTGAGCGGCAAGGTGGCGGTCGTCACGGGCGGCAGCCGGGGGTTGGGGCTGGCGGCGGCCCATGCGCTGGCGGCCGAGGGCTGCCGCGTGGTGATCGGCGCGCGCGGCCTCGCGCAGTTGACGGAAGCGGCAGACCAGATTCGCGCACGCCACGGTCGCGGGACGAAGGTGCTCGCCGTCACCTGCGACGTGTCCACGA
>CAZLBU010000042.1:4340-14172 GCA_964557815.1 uncultured Bifidobacteriaceae bacterium
TGTCGATCACCTCATCGAGTCGGCGGTCGTGGAATGCGGCGGCGTGGACGTGCTGGTGAACAACGTCGGCGTCGGGCGCGGCAGCACGCTCGAGCGCACCTCCGACGCGGAGTGGCGCGAGGCCTTCGATCACACGCTGTTTCCGGCCATCCGCTGCTCGCAGCTGGCCCTGCCGCACATGCGGCAGCGGGGCGGCGGCGTCATCGTCATCATCTCGTCCATCTACGGGCGGGAGGCGGGCGGCCGCATGACCTACAACGTGGTGAAGGCGGCCGAAATCAGCCTCACCAAGTCGTTGGCCCAGCAGCTGGCCCCGGACGGGATCCGTGTGGTTGGCGTGGCGCCCGGATCCATCCTGTTCGAGGGCGGTTCGTGGTGGAAGCGCCAGCAGGAGGATCCGAAGGGCATCGCCGACTTCATCGCGCGCGAGCTGCCGTTCGGGCGGTTCGGCACACCCGAGGAGGTGGGCAACGTCGTGGCGTTCCTCTCCTCGCCCCGCGCCAGCTGGATCAGCGGCACCACCGTCGTCGTGGACGGCTGCCAGTCACGGATGTTCTAGACGGCCGCACACTATAATCGGTAGGTGCCTGACGGCGCAGACCTTCAGGGAGTTTCCATCCTTCAGTACCGCGTGGTCGACCGCCTGGGCAGCGGGGGCATGGGCCAGGTGTACCTTGCGGAAGACACGCGCCTTGGCCGGCGTGTCGCGCTGAAGTTCCTTGCCCCCGCGCTCGGTGCCAATCCCGAGTCGCGCGCGCGGCTCGTCCGCGAGGCGCAGGTGGCCGCGCAACTCCGCTCGCCGCACATCGCCGTGGCGTACGACCTGGTCGAGCACGACCGGGGCCTCTTCATCGCCATGGAGTACGTGGAGGGCGAGCTCCTCTCCGCGCGCATCGCCCGGGGCCCGCTCTCCGCGGCCGACAGCCTCGACATCGCCCTGCAGGTGGCCGATGCCCTGGACGAGGCCCACCAGCTCGGGATCGTCCATCGCGACATCAAGAGCGCGAACCTGATGATCACGTCCCGCCGGCTGGTGAAGGTCCTCGATTTCGGCCTCGCCAAGAACATCCCCTCGCGCGACGCGCACGTCACGCAGGCGTCCCTGACGATGGCCGGCATGGTCGTGGGCACGCTGAACTACATGCCCCCGGAGCAGTTGAGGGGAGGGCTGGTGGACCACCGCGCGGACCTGTTCTCGCTCGGCGTGGTGCTCTACGAGATGCTCACGGGCCACCTGCCGTTTGCCGGCGAGTCGATGGCCGATGTCGCGGACCGCATCCTCAACCGGGAGCCGGAAGCCATCGGGCGCTACACGTACAGCGTCCCCTCCGACGTCGAGACGATCGTCCGCAAGGCGCTGGAGAAGGATCCCGACTTCCGCTACCAGTCCGCGCGCGAGTTCTACGTGGACCTGGCGAACGCGCGGCGCCGCCAGCGCGACCAGCCGCTCGCGGCCTCGTCGGCGTGGCGCGGCCCGCTCGACTTCTCGGACCCGGCGTCGGCGCTGCCGGTGCTGCAGGCCGGCCAGAGCGGGGGGGCGCGTTCGGTGGCCGTCCTGGCGTTCACCAACATCACGGGCGACGCGGCGGACGAGTGGATCGGACAGGGCATCGCCGAATCGCTCACCGCCGACTTCGCGAAGATCGGCGGCCTCACCGTGATCCCGCGCGAGCACGTCTTCGAGCTGCAGCGGAACCTCGGAGTCGGCGGCCGCGGCGCCGACGAGCGCCAGTCGCTGGACCTCGGCCGCCGGCTCGAGGCGGCGTTCGTCGTGACCGGCGCCTACCAGCGCCTCCGGGATCGGGTGCGCATCACGGCGCAGGTGATCGAGGTGCCGACCGGGCGGTCGGCGGCCACCGTCAAGCTGGATGGCACGATCGACCAGATCTTCGAGCTGCAGGATCAGCTCGTGCAGGAGCTGGCGCGCACGGGCATGGAGCGCGATCTCGGGACCGCGGAGCTGCAGGCCATCGAGGGCGACACCGACGTGTCCGTCGAGGCCTTCGAGGCGTTTTCGCGCGGCATGCTCAACCTGCGCATGGCCAGCCGCGATTCGGTCGATCGGGCCATCGGCCTCTTCGAGCGGGCGCTGGATCTCTCGCCGGGCTACGTGGACGCGATGATTGCCCTCGGAAGCGCCCTCGACCTGAAGGGCACGTTCCTCTCGATGCCGGAGCTGCTCGAGCGCAGCGTGGGCCTGTTGCGGCAGGCCGTGGCGCTCCGCCCCGACTCGGCCGAGGCGCACATTCGCCTCGGCGAGACGCTCGCGGATCTCGGCCAGGTGGACGAAAGCATCGCGGAGATGCACGAGGGGCTGCGGCTCTCGCCCGACAACCCCGAGGCCCACGCCAGCCTGGCGCGGAACTACTGGATGGGGAAGGGCGATATCGACCTGGCCATCGCGCACTTTCGGCGCACCCTCGCGCTCAACCCCGACGCGGGCTACACGCACCTGCAGCTGGCCCTGCTCCATGCCTATCGCGGCGACCTGGACGATGCCGAGCGCGAGGCGCGCGCGGCGGTGGTCCTGCAGGAGCAGGCCATGTCGGGCACGCGAGGGCTGCTGATCGTCGGCGCTCGCTCGCGGCTGGGCTACGTCTTCTACCGGCGCGGCCAGTACGAGGAGGCCATTCGCGAGTACCGTCGGGAGCTCGACTTCGTGTCGATGAGCGATCACGCGCTCCGGGAGCGGACGACAATCGAGCTCTCACAGAAGCTCTCGGCGGCGTACCAGCGGATGGGCGACGAGGAGAACGCGCAGCTCCACTTCGACCGCGCCGTGAGAGCCTTCGATCAGCGCCTCGCCGGCGGCGCGGACGATCCCTACACGCGCTACTACATGGCCGCGCTGCACGCCATGCGCGGTGACGCCGAGCAGGCGCGCAAGCACCTGGAGCGCCCGCTCGCCGAGCTCGGTCCGTACACGCGCTGGCGCCTGCCACGGGACCCTGACTTCGACGACGTCAGAGCGAAGCTGTCCATTGATGATTGAAGACTGGCGATTGACGATTCATTGACAATCGCGCGATTGGGGCATCGATCATTCAATGACACAATCGCAAATGCACAATCACTCAATCGCCAATCATCAATGAATCGCCAATCACCAATCAGCAATCATCAATGAGCCAGCGCGTGGCTCAGCCCTGCACGGCCCCACTCAGGCGCAGGATGGCGAGTGCGAGCACCTTCGTGGAGGCCACCAGGTCGTCCACGCGGCAGTACTCGTCCGGCTGGTGCGCCTGCTCGAGCTCGCCGGGGCCGTAGGCCACGCAGTGCGGGACACCGGCGATACGCGCCACGTGCTTGTGGTCGTAGGTGCCGGGGCTCGCGACGCGCGTGGCCTTCCGGCCGAGGACGTGGCTCACGCCCGCCTCGATGGCCGCGATGACGGGGGAGTCGTCCGGGGTGCGCGTGGGGTGCACGACCATCAGGTCGCGCAGCGCGTAGTCGACGCGCGGGACCCGCGCGCGCACGCGGTCCAGCACGGCCTCCACCTCACGCTTCGTCTGCTCGAAGCCCTCTTCGAGCAGGAATCGCCGGTCGAAGACGGCGCGGCAGACGTCGGCCACGCACGGGGTCTGGATGCCGTCCACGGGCTGGCCGCCGGAGATGCCGTTGATGTTGATGGTCGCCTGGCGTGCGCCCTCCGGCACGACGGGCACCTCCGTCCGCCTGGCGGCCAGGGCCGGCAGGAGCTCCTCGCGAATCGCCTGCAGCAGGTGGCCCATGCCGTCGATGGCGCTCACGCCGAGGAACGGCATGCTGCCGTGCGCGATGTGCCCGCGCGCCGCCACCTCGAACCAGTACACCCCACGGTGTCCCACGCACACCCGGTCCACGTTCAGCGGCTCCGGGATGATGCAGTAGTCGGTCCGCGTGGACGAGATGCGTCCGTGCTCGGCCAGCCACGCGACGCCGGCGAAGCCGCCGCTCTCCTCGTCCACCGTGCCGCTCACCTCGATGGTGCCGGGCACCGGCACCCCCGCGCGACGGATCGCCTCGGCCGCGAAGGCGGCGGCCGCGATGCCCGCCTTCATGTCGCACGAGCCTCGGCCGTAGATCTTCCCGTCCCTGACCACGCCCCCGAAGGGGTCAAGCGTCCATCCCTCGCCGGCCGGGACGACGTCGAAGTGGCCGTTCAAATGGACCGTGGGCCGTGCCGCCAGCCCGGTGCGCGTGCCGACGACGTTCAACCGCGGGTGGCGGGCAGTGTGCTCGGGCCTTCCTTCGGCGGCGAAGTACTCAACGTCGAAGCCGAGGCGGGACAGCGTGTTGCCGATGAAGCGCGCGCAATCCTCGTAGTGCTCGCCGGGAGGGTTGACGGTGGGGATGCGCACCATGTCGGCGGTGAACGCCACGATCTCATCCGTGGCGCGCTCCACCTCGACGAGGACGCGTTCGATCAGGTGTGATGATCCAGGCACGACCAGCCATCGTGACCGGAACGCGCGTCGTGGTCAATCCTCGACGGTTCTGCGGTTATGATCTCCCGTCATGCGCGTGCCCGCGACCCTCGGCTTCCTCTCCCTTATTGCCGTGGCCTGTGTGAACGGCCAGACGCCGGCGCCCCCGGCCTCGACGCAGGCGGCCTCGACCGCACCGGCAGCCGGGGCGAATCACACGCTCACCGCGGTTCCCGGCATCAAGGTCGGGCACCACACGCTCACCGAGCGGCCCACGGGCTGCACGGTCATCCTCGTGGATGGCCAGGGCGCCGTCGGCGGCGTGTCGCAGCGCGGCGGCGCGCCCGGCACGCGCGAGACCGACCTGCTCGATCCCGGCAACATGGTGGACAAGGTGAACGCGGTCGTGCTCTCGGGGGGCAGCGCCTTCGGGCTCGAAGCCGCCACGGGCACCGTCCGCTGGCTCGAGGAGCAGGGCATCGGCTGGGACGTCCGCATCGCGAAGGTCCCCATCGTCCCCGCCGCCATCCTGTTCGATCTCCCGGTCGGCGGCAATCCGAAGATTCGCCCGACCGCCGACTGCGGGTACCGCGCGGCTGGCATCGCATCCACCGCTCCAGTGCCAGAGGGCACGGTCGGCGCCGGAGCCGGCGCGACGGTGGGGAAGAGCGGCGGGCCGGGCCGCTCGATGAAGGGCGGGCTCGGCAGCTACAGCATCACCCTGCCCAATGGCCTGCGCGTGGGCGCCATTGTCGCCGTGAACGCCGTCGGCGACATCATCGACCCCGATACCGGAAAGGTGGTGGCGGGCGTGCGTAACCCCGACGGGAGCTTCGCCGACGCGCGCACGCTGCTGCGCACGGGCCAGACCGGCCCGCGCCCGCGCGCCGCCGAGAACACGACCATCGGCCTGGTGGCCACCAACGCGAAACTCACCAAGGCGCAGGTGAGCCGCATGGCGCTGATGGCCGACGATGGGTTCGCGCGCGCCATCTTCCCCGCGCACACGCAGGGCGACGGCGATACGGTGTTCTCCCTCGCGACCGGGCAGTGGGACGGGGAGGTGGACATCTCGCAGATCGGAGCGCTCGCGGCCGATGTGATGGCACGCGCCATCGTCCGCGGAGCCTCCGAGGCGACGGGCATCCCCAACATCCCGGCCGCGCGGGATCTGAGGAAGTAACGGCGCGGTGAACGTCTACCTCGTGCTGCTCGTGGCCTACGCGGTCGTCCTGACCGGCGTGGGCCTGTGGATTGCGCGCCTCGTCCGCGGCAGCAGCGACTTCTTCGTGGCGGGCCGGTCGCTCACGGCGCCGCTGCTCTTCTCGACGGTCCTGGCCTCGAACATCGGGGCGGGGTCCACGGTCGGCGCGGCCGGGCTCGCCTACGGCGATGGCATCAGCGCCTGGTGGTGGAACGGTTCGGCCGCCCTCGGCTCGATTGCCCTCGCGTGGTGGGTGGGGCCCCGCATCTGGAGCCTGGCCGAGCGCCACGGCTTCTACACGGTCGGGGACTTCCTCGAGCACCGGTACGGCCGGCCGGTGCGCGGCGTGGTGTCGGCGCTCATCTGGGTCGGCACGCTCGCCATCCTCGCGGGACAGCTCATCGCGGGCGCCGCCGTGCTCGAGGTCGTGGCCGATGTGCCGCGAGCATGGGGAACCGCCATCGGCGCCGCGGCCATGCTGGTGTATTTCGTGGCAGGAGGCCTGCTCAGCTCGGCGTGGGTGAACGCCGTGCAGCTGGTCGTGCTGCTGGTCGGGCTGTTGGCCGCGGTGCCCATGGTCCTCTCGAAGGCCGGCGGGCTCGCGGGCATTGCGGCCGCCGCACCGCCGCACTACTGGGACTTCTGGCACACGACGGGACCCGGCTCGGGAATCACGCTGCTGGCGATGCTGGGCCCCGCGTTCATCATCTCGCCCGGCCTGCTCCAGAAGGTCTATGGCGCTCAGAACCCGGGCGCGGTGCGCGCCGGCGTGGGGATGCAGGCTTTGGCGCTGGGGCTGTTCGCCTTCATTCCCGTACTGCTCGGCATGTCGGCGCGCGTGATAGCCCCGGACGTGGCGAGCCCGAACCTGGTGCTCCCCACCGTGCTCGTCGAGGCGCTGCCCGTCTGGTTGGGTGCCCTGGCCCTGGCGGCCGTGTTCTCGGCCGAGGTCAGCACCTGCGATGCCATCCTCTTCATGCTGGCGACCTCGCTGTCGCAGGATCTGTATCGGCAGTTCGTGAACCCGAAGGCCGACGACCGTACGATCCTGCTGGTGGCCCGTCTGGCCGCGGTCGCGGGCGGCGCCATCGGTGTCGTGCTCGCCATCCAGCTGCCGACGGTCATCGGCGCGCTGAGCATCTTCTACACGCTGCTCGGCGTGAGCCTCTTCGTTCCGGTCCTGGCAGGCCTGTACGTCCGGCGCGCCGGCATGCCCGAGGCGCTTGCCGCCATCGTGGCCGGCGTGTCGTTCGTGCTGGCCGTGCAGTTCTCAGGGCAGGCGGGTCGCGCGGTGTGGACGAACCCGAACGTGGGAGGATTGACGGCGGCCGCGCTGGCATTCCTGGCCGTGATGACCGTGAGAGGGATGATGCGGAGGAGTTGAGAGGCAACGATTGCGCAGGCAGAGGGCGGCCCCGCCGGTTGTGTGAATCCGCGCGCTCCGCAGCATCTGCGGCCTCCGCGGCATCTCCGCTATCTGCTATCTGCGGCATCTGCGCCATCTGCGGCGCTCCCCAATCTGCGTCATCGGAAGGAAGCATCTATGTTCAGGCTGGACGGGAAGTTCGTGGCGGTCGTAGGCGCCGGCAGCGGCATCGGCGAGGCCGTGGCACTGGCGGCGGGCGCGCAAGGGGCGCACGTGACCTGCCTCGACCTCAATGCCGGGAGCGCCGCGGCGGTGGCGGAGAGGATCACCGCCGCTGGCGGGAAGGCCGACGCCGGCCCACTGGACCTCGGTGACGAGGCCCAGATCGTCGCCGCCTTCGACGGCTTGGCGCAGAAGCACGGCAGGCTCGACGGGCTGGTGTGCACGCCGGCGATCAACGTGCGGAAGCCCATCCTCAAGTACACGCTGGCGGAGTTCGACAAGGTGGTGCACCTGAACCTGCGCGGCAACTTCGCCGCGTTGATGACGGCGGGCCGCATCATGACGGCGCAGAAGTCCGGCAGCATCGTGCTCTTCTCGTCCATCCGGTCGGTCGCCACCGAGCCAGGGCAGTCGGTGTACTCGATGACCAAGGCGGGCATCCTGCAGCTGGCCCGAACCGCGGCCGTCGAATGGGGCCCGCTCGGCGTGCGCGTGAACGCCGTGGGGCCCGGGGTGGTGGAGACGCCGCTGACGGCACCCATCAAGGCCAACGCCGAGTGGTACAGCGCGTACGCCATGAAGAACCCGCTGCAGCGCTGGGCCCAGCCGGGCGAGATGGCCGGCCCCACGGTGTTCCTGCTCTCGGACGCGGCGAGCTACGTGACCGGGACCATCATCTACGCCGACGGCGGCTGGCTGGCGGCCGACGGCCGCTTCACGCCGCCGGGGATGTAAGTCATGGCTGGTCCGCGATACCGCCTTGCGGTCATTCCCGGAGACGGGATAGGGCAGGAGGTCACGCCCGCGGCACTCGGCGTGCTGGACGTGGTGGCCCACCGTGCGGGGCTCACGCTCGAGACGGTCGAGTATCCCTGGGGCTGCGACTACTACCGCGAGACGGGCCGCATGATGGCGCCCGACGCGCTCGAGCGGCTCCGCGAGGCCGATGCCATCTACCTCGGCGCCATCGGCCATCCGTCGGTGCCGGACCACGTCTCGGTGTGGGAGCTGATCCTGCCGATCCGTCAGCGTTTCGAGCAGTACGTGAACCTGCGGCCGATGCGCCTGCTGCCGGGTGTGGCCTGCCCGCTGGCCGGCCGCGGGCTCTCCGACATCGACATGGTGTGCGTGCGCGAGAACTCCGAAGGCGAGTACGCCGGCGTCGGCGGGCGCGTGCACCGGGGGACCGTCCACGAGGTGGCGGAGCAGACCGGTGTCTTCACGCGTGCCGGTATCGAGCGCGTGGTCCGCTACGCGTTTCGACTCGCCCAGTCGCGCCCGCGGAAGATGCTGGCGAGCGCCACGAAGTCGAACGCCCTGCAGCACTCGATGGTGCTGTGGGACGAGGTGGTCGAGCAGCTCGCGCCGGAGCACCCGGACGTGGCCGTGCGGAAATACCATGTGGACGCGCTGGCCGCCCGCATGGTGACGCATCCGCACACGCTCGACGTGATGGTGGCGTCCAACCTGTTCGGCGACATCCTGACCGACCTGGGCGCGGCGGTGTCGGGGAGCCTTGGCGTGGCGCCCGGGGCGAACCTGAACCCCGAGTGCGCGCACCCGTCGATGTTCGAGCCCATACACGGGTCGGCGCCGGACATCGCCGGCAAGGGCATCGCCAACCCGGTTGGCGCCATCTGGGCCGGCGCCCTGATGCTGGATCACCTGGGGCACCGGGATCTGCACGACCGGATCGTGAGCGCCATCGAGCGGGTGCTGTCCACAGGTGCCGTGCGTACGCCAGATCTCGGCGGCGCGGCCACGACTCGGGAAATGATGCAAGCCATAGTTGCAGCCGTCTGATAGGCTCGCGATGACAGGACGGGAACTCAAGGAGTCGACAATGACGCGAAAGTTGTTGGCGTGTGCGGGCCTGGCGCTGCTGGCCCTTGTTCTACCCTCACAGGCATGGGCCCAGGCGACGGGCCAGATCAACGGCGTGGTCACGGACACCTCACGGTCCCGCTGGTCCAGCCCGGCGACTACGACGTGAAGGCGACCCTGTCGGGCTTCCGCACCGCCCTCCGCGAGAACGTCCGCGTGACCGTCGCGGAGACGGCGCGCGTCGCCTTCGAGATGGAGGTGGGCCAGCTCACCGAGACCATCACGGTGACGGCGGATGCCACGCTGGTGGAAACCAGCAACGCCACGCACGGCATCGTCATCACCGAGGACAAGGTGGTGGATCTGCCGTTGAACGGCCGCAACTTCACACAGCTCGGGACGCTCATTCCGGGCGTCGTGGCGCCGCCGTCGAACCTGGGTGGCCAGTCGGGTGACGCCACGCCGGGCGGGTTCGGCAACGTGACGGGCGGCTTCAATGTCAACGGCATGCGCAACCAGTCCAACAACTTCCTGCTGGACGGCGCCACCAACAACGACACGTTCAACACCGGCTTCGTGCTGCGGCCGCCGCCCGACGCCATCGAGGAGTTCAAGATCCTCACGCACGCGTTTGGCGCCGAGTACGGTCGCAACGCCGGCTCGGTGGTGAACGTGGTGACCAAGTCGGGCAGCAACACGGTTTCGGGCGCGCTGTGGGAATTCAACCGCGACGACGCGCTGATGTCCCGTAATTACTTCGCGCCGGCCACACAGGCCAAGCCGGAACTGAAGCAGAACCAGTTCGGCGGC
>CAZLBU010000043.1:0-1059 GCA_964557815.1 uncultured Bifidobacteriaceae bacterium
CGCTTCTCTTCCGCGTAGGTGCGCATGGTGATGAGCGGGAACACCAGCAGCATGATGACGGTGGCGTTCATCAGGAGCGGCGCCACCAGCATCTGGTTGAGGTTCATCGAGCCGCCGGGGCCGCCCATCGCCATCTGCATGCTCTGGCGCTCGAAGAACGCGACCAGCGTGTAGAAGAACCAGCCGAAGAGCAGCGCGTAGAAGCCCACCAGTACGTAGCCGATGGGCGAGGCGAAGTAGCCGCGCAGCTCCTTGCCGGCAATCGCGAGGATGTTACGCATGGGCCACCTCCTCGTCCGTGCCCGCCGCCGGGGGCGGTGCCGGCGCCTCGGCCGATTCGTCGGTGATGACGCTGAGGAAGATGTCCTCCAGGCTCATGCGCATCGGCCGCAGCTCCAGCAGGCCCCAGCCCCGCGAGACGACGGCCGACGCCAGATCGCGACGCACGTCGGCGCCCTTCTCCGTGTCCACCTCGAAGCTGGCGAGCTCGCCCTTCGGCTCGGACTGGGTCACGCGGGTGACGCTGCGCACGTTCTGCAGCGCCGCCTGCACCTCCACCGCCGGGCCGTCCGCCTGCACGAAGATGGTGGCCGCGCCCTGCAGCCGGGACGTGAGGTTCTCGGGCGAGTCCACGGCCACGACGCGGCCCTTGTTGATGATGACCACGCGCTGGCAGGTCTGCGAGACCTCCGGCAGGATGTGCGTGCTGAGGATGATGGTGTGCGTGCCCGCGAGCTCGCGAATGAGCTGCCGGGTCTCGATGATCTGCTTGGGATCCAGTCCCGCGGTGGGCTCGTCGAGCACCAGGACGTCGGGGTTGTGGATGATGGCCTGCGCCAGGCCGACGCGCTGCCGGTAGCCCTTCGAGAGCTTGCCGCAGTGGCGGTCGGCCATGTCGGCCACCCAGGTCCGCTTCATCACCTCGCCCACGCGGTCCTTGATGTGCGAGCGGATGCCCTTGATCTTCGCGACGAAGGTCAGGTACTCGCGGACCGTCATGTCGGGATAGAGCGGCGGGGTTTCCGGCAGGTAGCCGGTCCGGCGCTTCGCTTCGAGCGG
>CAZLBU010000043.1:1069-14055 GCA_964557815.1 uncultured Bifidobacteriaceae bacterium
CCTTGCCGCTGGTCGCCGGCATATATCCGGTAATTATGCGCATTGTCGTGGTCTTCCCGGCACCATTGGGACCCAGGAAGCCCAGGATCTGTCCCGATTCGACACGAAAACTCACATCGTCCACAGCGGTGAAAGGCCCGTAGCGTTTGGAGAGGTGGTCAACCTCGATCACGGTGTCGCTCCGATGATTGGGAAAACGGTGTAAGCTCTAGACCTGTCGTCACATAGTGATGACAGCCCCCCATCCTAGTCGAACCGCCACGGGGCGGCAAGCGCGCCCGGGAGCCGACGCACGTTGAAGCGCCTGATCACGATTGGACTGCTGGTCCTCCTGGTCGCCCTCGGTGGGGGCGCGTGGTGGTGGGCGAGGCAGTCCCTTCCGGCTTTGGACGGCGAGCTGGGGGTCGCCGGCCTGACCGATCCCGTCGAGGTGGTCTTCGACGGGCACGGCGTGCCGCACGTCTACGCCCGCGATCCCGAGGATGCCTGGTTTGCCGCGGGCGTCATGCACGCGCGCGATCGCCTCTGGCAGATGGAGCTGTACCGGAGGGTCACGAGCGGCCGGCTGTCCGAGGTGATGGGTGAATCCACGCTGCCCATCGACAAGCGGTTCCTCTCGTTGAACCTGCGGGCCGGCGCCGACGCCGAGTGGTCGCGGCTCGGGCCCGCGGCGCGCACCGCGCTCGAGCGCTATGCAGCCGGTGTGAACGCGGTGGCGAGCCGGCTGACCTCCAGGCAGCGCCCCCTCGAGATGCAGCTGCTCGGGATCACGCCCGCGGAATGGACGCCCGTGGACTCGCTGGCGGTGGCCCGCCTGCTCGCCTGGCGCCTGGCGGAGAACCACCAGGGCGAGCTCGTGCGCGCGGCGGTGGCCGCCAAGCTGGGTGAGGGCGCCGCGCGTCAGCTGGGAGGGCGCTACCCATCCAACGGGCCGACAGTGCTGAAGGACGGGGACCGGCCAGCATCACCTGCGCCGGTGCCCGCGCCGGAGGGGACCGCAGGGAGCGACGGGGCTTCAGCCCCGCCGGCCGCCTCGGTCGCCGCCCATCGGCGCCAGCGTGGGACGGCGGTACGCAGCGACGGGGCTTCAGCCCCGTCGACCGTGGCCACGGCATGGCCGGCGGGGCTCGAGTGGCTCCGTCCGATGGCCCGGCGCGGCAACAGCAACAACTGGGTGGTGTCCGGCGAGCGGACGGCCACCGGGCGGCCCATCCTGGCCAACGATCCGCACCTGCTCGTCGAGTTCCCGGCCACGTGGTACGAGATGCACATCGTGGCGGCGGGTCTCGATGTGACGGGCGTCACGCTGCCTGGCGTGCCGTTCGTGGTCATCGGCCACAACGCGCGCATCGCGTGGGGGTTCACCAACTCCGGCGCCGACGTCCAGGACCTGTACCTCGAGCGCATCGACATCGCGCGCAAGCGCTACCAGGCGGCTGGCGGCTGGCAGGCGGCACGCGTCACGCGCGTGGACATCCCCGTGCGCGGACGCGGGCAGCCCGAGCCCTACGACGTCTGGGAGACCGCGCATGGGCCCATCTACGCGGATCCGTCGCTCGACTGGGATGCGCCGCCGGCGTGGATGACCCCGGGCGGTGAAGGCGAGGGCGCGTCGCAGGGGCAGGTCCAGGCCTACGCGCTCCGGTGGGCCGGTCCGGGCGCGGACGTGCTCGGCAGCTTCGAAGCGCTCAACCGCGCCACGGACTGGGCCAGCTTCCAGGCCGCGATCGACCGCTTCGACATGCCGTCCCAGAACGTGGTCTACGCGGACGTGGAGGGAAACATCGGCTATGCCCTGAGCGGCCGGGTGCCCGTCCGGACGAGCGGCGACGGCACGATGCCGGTGGCGGGCACCTCGGGCGCCGGCTGGGCGGAGGGCGCGGCAGCCCCGGCATTGCCGCGCGTGCTGAACCCCGCGGCCGGATACGTGGCCTCGTCGAACAACCTGGTCGACCGGTCGCCGGGCACGATGATCACGAGGGACTGGGCCGCGCCCTATCGCGCCGCGCGCCTGCAAGAGGCGCTGGCGGACGGCCGCGGGTTGGGCGTGGAGCAGATGACCGCGCTGCAGAACGACGTCAAGAGCGCATCGGCGGCGCGCGTGCTGGCCGGCGTCGCGCAGGCGCTCGCTTCGGCGAAGGCCCAGGGGGCGGAGGCCGTCGCCATCGAGGCGCTGACGGAACTGGCCGCGTGGGATCACGTGGTGGACGCGCGTCCGGTCGTGACGCTGTACCAGGCGTTCGAGGACGCGGTGTGGCGGCGCACGTTCGTGGACGAGATGGACGAGCCGCTGTTCCGTGTCTTCTACCAGTGGGCCGGCGGCGAGCGCCCGGCGGGCCTGCACGCCATCATCGACGAGCGGCAGTCGCGGTGGTTCGACGACATCGCGACGGTCGAGAAGCGCGAGAATCGCGATGACATCTACGTGCTGGCGGCGCGGGACGCCGCCGAGCGCGTGAGCGCCGAGCACGGCAACGGATCCGGCCGGGCATGGGACCGCGTGCACGCCATCCGGTTCGGGCACGCGCTCGGCGAGGGCTCGTGGGCCCTGTCATGGCTCCTGAGCAAGGGGCCGGTGCCCGTCACCGGCGACGGCACCACGGTCATGCGCGTCAGCTGGAACCGCCTGCGGCCGTTCGAAGGGTGGGAGTACCCGTCGTGGCGCCAGGTGCTCGACGTCGGAGGCTGGGACGGCTCGCGCGTGGTGCTGCCCGCCGGGCAGTCGGGCCACATCCTCAGCCCGTACCACTTCGACCAGAACGAGCTCTGGCGCACCGGCCAGTATCGCGCCCACGCCTACTCGCGGGACGCCGTGCTCCAGGCGCGCGCCCACCGGCTGGTGCTGGTGCCCTGAGGGCCGCGCCTGCGGCGCGGTAGGCCCTTCGGGTGGGCCGCCGCTTGGCGGCGGTGGGCCCTTCGGGTAGGCCGCCGCTTGGCGGCGGTGGGCCCGTTGGGTGGGCCGCCCTGCGGGCGGTAGGCCCGCGGCGTTGCCGCGGGAGGGGCTCCTGCACCCCTGCACCCCTGCACCCTTGCACCTTGCACCTTGCACCTTGCACCCCTGCACCCCGCACGTTAACATATGAACACCTGCTCATATGTTCAGATCTGCCGACTCCTGCGACGTCATCCAGATCGACCTCGCCCGCGTGAGGAACCTGCGCGCGGCGCTGGTCGACGCCGACACCGTCACCGGCCTGGCCGACACCTTTCGCGCCCTGGGCGACCCCACGCGCGTGCGCATCCTCGACGTGCTCTCGCACGGCGAGCTCTGCGTCTGCGACCTGGCCGCGGTGCTGTCGCTCTCGCAGTCGGCCGTGTCCCACCAGCTGCGGCTCCTGCGGAGCCTCCGGCTCGTCCGCGCCCGGCGCGACGGGCGCATGGTCTTCTACGCGCTCGACGATCTGCACGTCGTGGACCTGCTGAAGCAGGGCCTGAAGCACGTCGGTGAGGCGCCCGCGCGTCCCGCCGCGAGGCGGCCGGCCTCCCGGTCCCGGAGCCCGCGGTGAGCGCCCACGCCCACGACGCGGCGATCGGGTGCGACCACTGCGACGTGGAACTGCCGCGGTCCACCGCGGCGCGCTGGCGTGGCGTGCTGGCAGGGCTCGCCGCCGTGCTGCTCGCGGTGGGCTGCCTCGCCGATCTCGCGTGGGGCGCCCCGGCGTGGTCGCAGCCGCTCTTCCTGGCCGCCGTTGCCGCGGGCGTTGTCTTCCCGGCGCGCCGGGCGTGGACGGCGCTGGGCCGCGGCTCGCTCGACATCAACGCGCTGATGGTCATCGCGGTGGCCGGCGCCATCGTCATCGGGGAATGGGAAGAGGCCGCCATGGTGGTGTTCCTCTTCGCCGTGGCCCAGTGGCTCGAATCGCGGAGTGTCGATCGGGCGCGCAGGGCCATCCGTTCCCTGCTCGACCTCACGCCGCCGCAGGCGCGCCTCGAGGAGCACGGCGCCGAGCGCCTGGTGCCCGTCGATGCCGTCGCGCCGGGGCAGACCATCCGCGTGGCCCCCGGCGAGCGCGTCCCGCTCGACGGGACGGTGCTGGACGGGCGCTCGGACGTCAACCAGGCGCCCATCACCGGCGAGTCGGTGCCCGTCGAGAAGGCGGCGGGCGACGAGGTCTTCGCCGGCACCATCAACGGCCACGGCGCCCTCACCATCAGCGTGACGCGCCGCCGCGACGACACGACGCTGGCGCGGATCATCCACCTCGTGGAGCACGCGCAATCCGAGCGCGCGCCGGTGCAGCAGTTCATCGACCGCTTCGCGGCGTGGTACACGCCGGCCGTCGTGGTACTCGCGGTGCTCATCGGCGTGGTGCCGACGCTGGCGGGCGGCGACGCCGGCACCTGGGTGTACCGTGCGCTCGTCGTGCTGGTGGTGGCGTGCCCGTGCGCGCTGGTGATCTCGACGCCGGTCTCGATGGTCTCGGCGCTGGCTGGCGCGGCCCGGCACGGCGTGCTCATCAAGGGCGGCGCCGCGCTCGAACGCCTCGCCGGCGTGTCCACCCTCGCCTTCGACAAGACCGGAACGCTCACGCGGGGGGAGATCGCCGTCGGCACGATCGAGCTGCTGGACGGCACGGGCGAGGCGGAGTTGCTGCGGCTCGCCGCGGCCGTGGAGCAGCACTCGGAGCATCCCGTGGCCACGGCCATCGTGCGTGCGGCGCGGGATCGCGGCATCGCGCTGCCCCGCGCGGCGGCCGTGCGGGCGCTTCCCGGCCTGGGCGTGGAGGGCGTCATCGACGGCGCCGCCGTGCTGTGCGCGGCGCCGCGCATCCTCGACGAGGAGAGGCGGCTCGACCCCGGCCTCGCGGCCCGTGCCGATCGGATCGTGTCGGCGGGCATGTCACCTGTCGTGGTGCTCCGCGACGGGCGGGCCCTCGGCCTCATCGGCGTGGCGGATCGCGAGCGCGACACCGCGCGGGCCGTCGTCTCGGACCTGCACCGCGAGGGCATCTCGACCGTCGCGATGCTGACCGGCGACCACGCCGCCACGGCCCGGGCCGTCGCGGCGCGCGTCGGGGTGGACGACGTGCGCGCCGAGCTGCTGCCGGCCGACAAGGTTGCCGCCATCGGCAGCCTGCGCAACGGCGGCCGCATCGCCATGGTCGGCGACGGCATCAACGACGCGCCAGCCCTGGCCGCGGCCGACGTGGGCATCGTCATGGGCGCCATCGGCAGCGATGCGGCCATCGAGACCGCCGACATCGCGCTGATGACCGACGACCTGGCGAGGGTGCCCTATGCGATCCGGCTGAGCCGCGCGACGGTGCGGAACGTGCGCGCGAACGTGGCCATCGCACTCGGGTTGAAGGCGGCGTTCGTGGTGGCCGCGGCGGCTGGCGTGGCCACGCTCTGGATGGCCGTTCTGGCCGACACGGGCGCGTCGGTCATCGTGCTGGCCAACGCGCTGCGGCTCCGGCGATTCGAATAGCTGGCAGGGTGCCGAAAGAGGGGCCTGCCTGAAGGCAAAAGGCAAAAGGCAAAAGGCAGAAGGCAGAAGGCAGAAGGCAGAAGGCTGTCTAGACGGCGCTGTCCCCCGGCGCGGGGCCGGATTCGCCCTTCGCCTTGTCCTCGGTGAAGTGAGCGTCCACGAAGTCGTCGATGGCCGTCTGGTCCGCCGCATCCACGCGCGTGAAGCACAGGCCCATGCCCGACTTGGCGTCGCTCCAGCAGACGCGCGCGTCGAGGTCGATGTCCTTCTTGGAACCCGGCAGGCGGAAGCGGAGCTTCACCTCCGTGTCGCGATCCAGCGGGCTGGTGGTGCGGATGGCCATCCCGCCGCGGTTGATGTTCAGCGTGAGCGCCGCGGCGATGGTGCCGCCCGCGCGATAGGCGATGGGGATGCCCAGCACCAGTCGCGGCGAGCCGCGCCGGTTGAAGTTGTCGGGGAACAGGTGCGGGGCGAGCGCCGGCAGGATGTGCTGGGCCGCGCTGTACTCGTTGATGTAGCCGCTGACCCCGAGGGAGGCCAGATCCCGCACCTCGTCCGCGCTCGATACCGTCCCGCTGAAGACCAGGATGGGGAGGCGCCCGCCATCGAGCTTCCGCACGGCCCGGATGAGCTCGACGCCGGACTGGTGGGGCAGCTTCAGGTCGACCAGGAGCAGGTCGATGTCCTCCAGATCGGCGCGCACGCGCGCCAGCAGTTCCGCCGCGCTCCTGGCAAACGTCGCGCGGTGTCCTGCGCCCTCGATGGCCGCCATGAAGCGCTCGCGGACGAAGGGCGTGTCGTCTGCGATCAGCACCGTCTTTCCTGGTCCGGCAGATGACGTCATACGCCCGTGAGTATATAATCCCTTCAGGTTTATTGGCCGCAAGGAGCCTTTTTCATGTCTGCCATCTGTCCCGAGTGCGATTCCGCCATCGATATCGACGAAATGGACGTCGACATCGGTGACGAGCTCACCTGCTCGGAGTGCGGCTCACTGCTCCGCGTGGCCAGCGACTCGCCCCTCGAGCTCGAAGTTGCCGACGACGACGATCTGGACGACGAGGACGAGGACGAAGACGAGGACGACGTCGAGGACGAGGATGAGGATCTCGACGAAGACGAGGACGAGGACGACGACCTCGACGACGAAGACTGACGCCGTCGGCCTGAAGGCCGCCCGCCTCGAGTCCCGGCTCGCCGACCTCGGCTCGGTCATCGTCGCGTTCAGCGGGGGGATCGACAGCGCCTTCCTGGCCGTCACCGCGGCCCGTGTCCTGGGGCCTCGCGCCCTCGCCGTCACGGCCGCCAGCGCCAGCTACCCCGAGACACACCGGCAGCTGGCCCTGCGCGTGGCCCGCGAATTCTCGCTCCGACACGAGTTCATCGAAACCGGGGAGATCGACCGCCCCGAGTACCGGGCGAACCCGTCCAACCGCTGCTACTTCTGCAAGGACGAGCTGTACGTGCACCTCACCGCGGCGGCTCGCGCGCGGGGATTCGCGCACGTCGTGGACGGCAACAACGCCGACGACCGCGGCGATTACCGTCCGGGCCGGCAGGCGGCGCGCGAGCACGGTGTGCTGAGCCCCCTGGACGACGCGAACCTCACCAAGGACGAGATCCGCGAGCTGGCGCGACGCGCCGGCATGAGCACGTGGGACGAGCCCGCCTCGGCGTGCCTGTCGTCCCGCATCCCGTACGGCAGCGAGGTCACGCGCGAGAAGCTGCGGCAGATCGAGCGTGCCGAAGAGGCGGTGCGGGCGCTGGGCTTCCGCGTGTTCCGCGTGCGCCATCACGACGTCACGGCTCGCCTGGAGATCGCGCGCGGCGAGATGGCGCGCGCGCTCGAGCCCGGCGTCAACGAGCGCCTCGTCGCGGCCCTGAAGGCGCTGGGCTATCAGTACGTGAGCCTGGACCTGCAGGGCTACCGGCTGGGCAGCCTCAACGAGGCGCTCAGCCTGCGGCCCGTGCCGTGAGCCCGCGCCGCGCGCTCGTCGCGCTGGCCGTCGCCGTCGGGCTGGCCCACCTGCCGTTCATCGCCACCAGCCTCGAAGACATCGACTCGGTGAACTTCGCGCTCGGCCTGCGCGATTTCGACGTGGCCGATCACCGCCCGCATCCGCCGGGCTATCCCGTCTACATCGCGCTGGGGAAGGCCGTTGCCGCGGTGACGGGGCCGCTCGCCGGAGGTGACGGCCGGTCGGTCATCGAGGCGCGCGCGCTGTCGATCCTGTCCCTGCTGGCCGCCCTCGCCTCGGCGTTCCTGCTGTACCGCGTGTTTGCCGCGCCCCGCGCCGTGCGCGCGGAATCGCCCCCCTGGCACACGCTCGACACCCCGGCGCTGGCCGCCACCGCGCTCACGCTCACCTGTCCGATGGTCTGGGCGCTGACCATTCGTCCCATGAGCGACCTGCCGGGCCTCGCGCTGGCCCTCGCCGCGCAGGCGTGCCTCCTCACCGCGTGGTGGTGGCAGACGACACCGGCCGATGGCGACTCGCGGATGTCGCCCGAGACGCTGGCCGCGTCGGGGCGCATGATCGTCCTGGGCGCCCTCATCGCGGGGCTGGCCGTCGGCCTGCGCACGCAGACCCTCTGGTACACGGTGCCGCTCCTCGGCGTGGTGCTCGTCGATCGCATCGGCAGGGGAGTGGCGGGCGCCATCATCGGCGCGACGATGACGTTTGCCATCGGCGCGCTGGCCTGGGCCGTGCCGCTGCTGGTCGCAAGCGGCGGGCTGGGGTCGTACCTGGCCGCGCTTGGCACGCAGGCCGGCGAGGACTTCGCCAGCGGCGAGATGCTCTACACGAACCCGGCGCCACGCCTCGTGGCCATGGCGCTGGTCCACACGTTCGTCGATCCGTGGGACTCGGTGCCGCTCGCGTCGGTCGTGCTGGCGCTGGCCGCCGCCGGCGCCCTGGGCCTCGTCGTCCGGGAGCGCCGCACCCTGGCGGTCGTCGCGGGCATGAGCCTGCCGTACCTGGCGTTCCACCTGCTGTTCCAGGACACGGCCTTCACGCGCTACGCGACGCCGCTCGTGCCGGTGGTGTCCTACCTCGCCGTGCGCGGGGCGGGCTTCGTGTCCGCGCGCGCGGTGGCGCCGGTGGCGGTCGTCCTCACGTTGTGGGCCGTCGCGCTGGCGGCGCCGACACTGGTCGAGTACGCCGCGCAGCCCGCGCCCGCCGTGCGTGTGGTCGCGGCGATGAATGCCGAGGCCGCAGCCGCACCGCCTGCGGCGCTGGCCATGCACCAGACGTTCCAGCGGCCGCTGCAGGCCGAGCGCGTCGACGTGACGCCGGTGCTGCCATCGCCTCCCCGCCGCGAGTGGCTCGAGCTGGCTGCGTTCTGGAGGGACCACCAGGCGGGCCCGGTGTGGTTCCTTGCGGACCCTCGCCGCACCGACCTGGCGCTCTTCGATCCGCAGAGCCGTCGGGACGTGCGGCCGATCCGCTGGGCTCCCGCTTCCCGGCGCATCTTTGGCGACATGCGCCCGGCAGCCGTGGACTGGGTACGGATGTCGCGGCCGCGGTGGTTTGCGGAAGAAGGGTGGTCGCTGACGCCCGAGACGGCGGGCATGGCGCGGTTGATGGGCCGAGGCCCGCACCTGGGACCGATCGTCGCGCGCGTGCGGCGCGATCCGCAGGCCCAGCGCGCGCTGATCGGCGGCCGCAACCTCGCCGGGGCCGGCGACCCGCCCGCGCGCTTCACGCTGGCCATCGACGGGCGGCCGATCGAGGAGTGGGACGCGGCGCCCGGTTTCTTCCTGCGTACGGTCGATCTCCCGGCGGGCGCGCTCGCGGGCGTCGGGCCCTTCGCGTCGCTCACCCTGCAATCGGCCGCGGCATCGGGCGGGGCCTCGATTCCGACGGCCATCGAGCAGTTCGATCTGCAACCGTACGACACACTGATGTGGGGGCTCGGCGAGGGCTGGCACGAAGCCGAATACACGCCGCGGCTGGGCATCTGGCACTGGACGAGCGAGCGCGCCACGCTGCGCCTGCTCGGCGCGACGACCGCTGTGCGCGTCGATTTCGAAATCGAGTCTCCGCTGACATATTTCGACGGGCCCAGCCAGGTGAAGGCCCTGGCCGGCGGTCGTGAGCTCGCAACCTCGGCCATCGGCGCGGGCACTCACTGGTCGTTCGAGGTGCCGCTCGACGCCCTCGAGGCCTCCGGTGGCGCCATCACGATCGAAACTGCACAAACCTTCGTGCCCGCCGAGCGCGGAGGCGGTTCGGACCGTCGCCGGTTGGGCCTGCGCATCTTCGATATTTCGATCCATCCGGTCGGTTTGCGTTGACACCGCTGGAAAACACGCCGTATTCTCGCTCGCATGATCCGACGGACCCTTCAGATCACATCGCTCGCTCTCGTGTTGTCGATCGGTGCGGCCGCGTGCGCGAAGACCCCGCCTCCCGCGCCACCCCCGCCCGCGCCACCCCCGGCCGCGCCGGCTCCACCACCTCCACCACCGCCGCCACCCCCGCCGCCGCCGCCACCCCCGCCGGCGCCGCTCACCGAAGAGCAGATCTTCGCGCAGAAGACGCTGGTTCAACTGAATGCGGAGCGCCCGCTGGGTGACGTGTTCTTCGACTTCGATCAGTCCGCCATCCGCGACGACGCGCGGGCGGCGCTCGCGAAGAACGCGGAGTTCCTGAAGCGCTGGACGAGCACCCGGATCAACATCGAGGGCCACTGCGACGAGCGCGGCACCGCGGAGTACAACCTCGGGCTGGGGACGCGTCGCGCGAACGCGGTGAAGGAGTACCTGGTCGGCCTCGGCATCGCCGCCGACCGCATCAACGTGGTGTCCAAGGGCAAGGAGTCGCCCTTCTGCACCGAGTCGAACGAGACCTGCTGGCAGCAGAACCGCCGCGGCCACTTCCTGTTCACGGCGAAGTAGGGGGACGCCCGGGGCTGAAGCCCCGGCGCTCCGTACCGAAGGAGCGCCAGGACCTCAGTCCTGGCGGCACTCAAGTGAAAAGGGCCGGGCCCCTCGCGGGATCCGGCCCTTCTCGTTTCCGCCGTCGCCGCGGTGGGCGTCAGGCCGTCTCGTCCGCGATGGCCTGCGCGGCGGCCCGTGGGTCCGCCGCGGCCGTGATGGGCCGGCCGACGACGAGGTACGTGGCTCCGGCCGCCACCGCCTCCGCAGGCGTCAGCGTGCGCGCCTGGTCGTCACGGCCAGCCTGCCCGGCAGGCCGGATGCCCGGCGTGACGATGATGAAGTCCGGTCCGCAGGCGGCCCGGATGGCCGCGATCTCCAGCGGCGACGCCACGACGCCGTCCAGCCCCGCGCCCTTCGCGAGCGTGGCCAGGTGCACCACCTGCTCCATCACGGGTCGCGAGGTGCCGACCTCTGCCAGCGCCGCCTCGTCCATGCTCGTGAGCACCGTCACCCCAATCACGAGCGGGCGCGCCGTGCCGAGCGTGGCCGCCGCTTTCGTCGCCGCCTGCGCGGCGGCGCGCATCATGGCCGAGCCGCCCGACGCGTGCACGTTGACCATCCATGCGCCGGTGGCGACCGCGGAGGAGACGGCGCCCGCCACGGTGTTCGGGATGTCGTGGAACTTCAGGTCGAGGAACACGCGATCGCCGCGCGAGGCGAGCGCCCGCACGACGTCCGGGCCCTCGGCCGTGAAGAGCTGCTTGCCTATCTTGTAGCCGGCGACGGCGCCGCGGAGGGTGTCGGCCAGCTCGAGCGCCTTCGCCCGCGAGTCCACGTCGAGCGCGACGAGAATCCGGTTCACGCGTGCACCGCCTTCGGGGGCGTGGGGTCGAAGGCCCCGATGAGGTCGGAGAGCCGGTCGATGCGGTGACGTTCGAGGTAGTCCTCGATGCCCGCCAGGACCTTCGACCAGACGAAGGGATCCGCGAAGTTCGCCCTGCCAATCTGCACGGCGGTGGCGCCCGCGAGCATGAACTCCAGCGTGTCGCGGGCGTTGGTGATGCCGCCCATCCCGATGATGGGGATCTTCACCTCCTGCGCGCATTCCCAGACCATGCGGACCGCGATGGGCCTGATGGCGGGCCCGCTCAGGCCGCCCAGGACGTTCGTGATGGTGGGCCGGCGCGTCTCGACGTCGATGGCCATGGCCAGGAAGGTGTTCACCAGGGACACCGCGTCGGCGCCCGCGTCCTCGGCGGCGCGCGCGAACGACGGGACGTCGGTCACGTTGGGCGTGAGCTTCGGGATGACCGGCAGGTGCGTGGCCTTGCGGACGGCCGACACCACCGCACCGGTGCCGACGAGGCTGCACCCGAACTGGATGCCGCCCTCCTTGATGTTGGGGCACGAGATGTTCAGCTCGAGGGCGGAGACGCCCTCGGCCTGGCTGAGCACCTTGCTCACCTCGACGTACTCGTCCACCGTGGTGCCGCACACGTTGACGAAGACCCGCGCGCCGCGCTCGTGGAGCAGCGGCAGCTTCTCCTTCACGAAGCGGTGCACCCCGATGCCCTGCAGGCCGATCGCGTTGATCATGCCGGCGGGGGTTTCGACGATGCGCGGGGGCGGGTGTCCCTCGCGCTCGGTCATGAACAGTCCCTTGACGCACACGCCCCCGAGCGCCGACAGGTCCACGATCTCGTCGTACTCGAGGCCGTACCCGAAGCATCCGCTGGCGGCGATGAGCGGGTTGGGCAGTTGCAGCGATCCGATGCGGACGGAAAGGTCCTTCGCCATCAGTCCCACACGATCTCGGCGCCGTCGAAGACGGGTCCGGAAATGCACGAGCGCACGAAATGCGCGGGTTGGGCGCCGTGCTTCACCTTGATGACGCAGCTGTAGCAGCCGCCCAGGCCGCAGCCCATGGTCCGCTCGACCGAGACTTCGCAGGGTTGCCCCTGGCGCCCGGCCACCTCCGCCACCGCGGCCAGCATGGGCTCGGGCCCGCACGCGTAGATCATCGTGCTGCCGGGCGTGCGTGCCGCCAGGGCCCGGTCCAGCGGCTGTGTGACGCGGCCGCGCTCGCCGCGCGATCCGTCCTCGGTGGCGAGGACGAGCGTAACCCCCAGGCGCTCGAAGAAGTCGAGGTGGAAGAGCTCCTGGCCCGATCGCGCGCCGTAGAACAGCGTGCTGGGCGTGCCGGCCGCGGCCAAAGCCTCGGCGAGCGTTGCGAACGGCGCCAGCCCCACCCCGCCCGCCACCATCCAGGCCTCCGTGGGGGCCGCGACGGGGGTGAACGGGCGGCCCAGCGGACCCAGACAGGCGATCTGCTCCCCGGGCTCGGCCTCGTAGAGGCGGTTCGTGGTGCGGCCCGCGCGCTTGTTGAGGATGGTGATGGCGGTGGGGGTGCCGTGCCCGTCGCGCACGACCTCGAAGACGGAGAACGGCCGGCGCAACAGCGTCTCGGTCATGCCGGCTGGGCGCACCATGACGAACTGCCCCGCCCGGGTGCGCGCGCCGACCTCGGCGGCCGAGAGCGTGAGCACGTTGTAGTCGCGCGACAATCGCTGGTTGGCGATCACCGTCGCGTCGACGTCGATGGGAGGCATCCTCTCAGTATAGGTGCGGGCAGGTGCGAACGGGTGCGGGCGGGTGCGAACGGGTGCGAACGGGTGC
>CAZLBU010000044.1:0-8053 GCA_964557815.1 uncultured Bifidobacteriaceae bacterium
GAGGTCTTGGGGGCTTGGGGGCTTGGGGCTTGGGGCTTGGGGCTTGGGGCTTGGGCAAGATGAATCCGGATGCTGAGATCCGGCCCCTTTGCGGCTAGGATGGGCAGCTGCCGGTTCCACTGGCAGCCGGCTCAACAGGAGGACGTACCGTGAAGCATATGACTTGGGCGGTGGCAGCCGCTCTGGCGGTGGGGGTGGGCGCGCACGTGCTCGGCGCGCAGGGCGCGGCGCAGGCGCACCCGCAAATGAGCTTCTTCATCACGAGCGCGGGCTCGGGCAACGGCGCCAACCTCGGCGGCCTCGCTGGCGCCGATGCGATCTGCCAGAACCTGGCGAAGGCGGTCGGCGCGGGTAACAAGCAGTGGCGCGCCTATCTCAGCACCCAGGGCGCCAACGCCGTGAACGCCAAGGACCGCATCGGCCCCGGCCCCTGGTTCAATTCGAAGGGCGTGCAGATCGCGGCCGACGTGGCCGAGCTGCACTCCGACAAGAACAACCTGACGAAGGAGACGCAGCTCACCGAGAAGGGCACCATCGTGAACGGGCGCGGCGACAAGCCGAACCAGCACGACATCCTGACCGGCTCGAACCTGGACGGGACCGCCTTCCCGGCCGGGGAGGATCACACCTGCAACAACTGGACGAGCAACAGCACCGGCTCGGCGCAAGTGGGCCATCACGACCGCCAGGGCGGCGGCGCCAACCCGACCTCCTGGAACAACGCGCACGCGTCGAAGGGCTGCAGCCAGGAGAACCTGATCGCGACCGGCGGCAACGGTTACTTCTACTGCTTCGCGGTGAAGTAGGGACTTGGGACTTGGGACTTGGGGAGTGGGACATTGGTCCCAAGACCCAAGACCCAAGACCCAAGACCCAAGACTCAAGACTCAAGACCTCTTGATCGCCGTCACCTCGATCTCGATCTTCATCCGCGGATCCGACAGCCCGGCCTCGATCATCGTCGCGGCCGGGCGCACCTCCCCGAACACCTTTCGCAGCACGGGCCAGCACTGCGGGAAATCTTCCGCCTTCGGCAGGATGTAGTGCACCCGCACGACGTCGGCCAGCGATGATCCCGCCTGCGCGAGCGCAGCCTCGATGTTGCGCAGGGTCTGCTCGGTCTGCGCGGCCAGGTCATCCGAGATGGTCATCGCGGCGTAGTCAAACCCGGTCGTGCCCGACACGAAGATCCACTCGCCCGCCACCACGGCACGGGAGTAGCCAATCTCTTTCTCGAACGTGGAGCCGGAGCTGATCAGCTGACGATTCATGGTTCTGGGGTTCTGAAGTTCTGAGGTTCTGAGGTTCTGAGGTTCTGAGGTTCTCGGGTTCTCGGGTTCTGGGGTTCTCGGGTTCTCCGGTTCTGGCGTCTCGCGCTGTCAGCGTTCGCTGGCCTCGAGACCTCAAGACCCCAAGACCCAAGTCCCAAGACCCAAGTCCCAAGTCCCAAGACCCAAGTCCCAAGTCCCACGTCCCAAGACCCAAGTCCCAAGTCCCAAGTCCCACGTCCCCTACGGAACCACCGCCTGGTGCACCAGGGTCTGGAACTTCGAGCGGATGTCGGTGGTGTTCGGGATCTGGTTCAGCATCAGCACCATCACCAGCCCGCTGGACGGGTCCACGCGGTAAACCGAGCCGTACGCGCCGCCCCAGCCGAACGCGCCAATCGGGTCCAGGCCGTTTCCTCCCACCTGCTCGGTCGTCTCGAACGCCAGGCTCCAGCCAAGCCGGGGGCCGTTGTGCAGCAGGCCGGACTGGTTGTGCGTCATGAGCGCCACGGTCCGCGGCGAGAGCAGCCGCACGCTCCCAAGCGCGCCGCCATTCCTGACCATCTCCAGGAAACGCGCGTAGTCGCGCGCCGTGGACACGAGACCCGCGCCGCCCGCGTAGTTCTTCCGTGGGCCCTCCAGGTAGTGCCCCTGCCCCCGCGCGCCGTCCGGCGCACGCTCGGCCGTCCCGCCGGGGCCGCTCGCATACACCGTCACGAGGCGATCTTTCTTCTCCTGGGGCAGGAAGAAGTGCGTGTCGGTCATCCCGAGCGGCCCGAGGATGCGCGCACGGAAAAACTCGTCCAGCGACAGGCCCGACGCCTTCTCGACGACACAGCCGAGGATGTCGGTGTTGTAGCCGTAGACCCACTCCTCGCCGGGGTGTGCCACGAACGGCAGGCTCGCGAGCCGCTCCATGGTCCCGCATACGGGCTCGTCCTTGTCCGCGGTGTACCAGCCGAAGCCGGCGGCCGGCCCCAGGCCCTTCGCCTCGTAGCGTTTTGCCACGTCCGCGCCTGTACCGTATGAGATACCCGCGGTGTGTGTCAGCAGGTCGGTGATGGTGATGGCGCGCTTCGCCGGAACGACCTGGACGACTCCGCCTCTCTTCTCGGCGACCGTCGTCTTCGCGTAGGCGGGAATGTAGCGGCTCACCGGATCGGTCAGGCCGATCTTCCCTTCCTCGACGAGCATCAGCACGGCCACGCTGGTGATGGCCTTGGTCTGCGACGCGATCCGGAAGATGCTGTCCGGCGTCATGCGGGCGCCGCCCGCCTTGTCACGCCAGCCTACCGCCCGCTCGTAGACGGGCTTGCCGTCCTCGAGCACGAGCGCCACCGCGCCGGCGATGCGGTTCTCGTCCACGTATTGCTGCAGCACCGCATCCAGGCGCGACAGCCGCGCCTGATCCACTCGCAAGTCCACCGCGTGCTGGGCGGCCGGCAGCACGGTGGCGATGAGAACGAGGGCGGCTATCAGCGGAACCCGGCGCATGGGGAGACCTCCTGTGGCGAACGCGTGTCACGCATGCGGCAGCGCACGACTGGTCAGCGCCTCAGCGTGCGAGCGCGGTGGGATCGATACCCTTGCCGTGCGTGTAGCTGGCTCCGACCGCACCGACGACGGCCGTCCGCCGGGTGAGCCCCGCGAGCTGTCGCAGGCGGTAAAGCGCCTCGATGCCCGTGCAGTGCGCCCCAAGCAGGTGCCGCACGCCGAACTCCTTCAGCTTGCCGGCCGTCCAGGCCAGCGTCTCGTCGCTGGCCGCGAACAGGTGGAACCCGCCGATCGCCGTCACGACAGGCGCGGCCCGCACGGCCTTGCGCGCGTGCTCCATGCTGTTGATGATGCCGGCGTGCCCGCACCCGCTGATGAGCACGAGGCCGTCGGCGGTGTCAATGACCAGCGAGGTATCCTCGGGCACGTTGTCCTCGACGAGACCGTCTGGGGTCTGCACGCGCCCGCTCACGCTCCAGTTCCGCTCCGGGTGCACGCGCGGCACCGGCCCCAGCATCGTCACACCGGGCATGAGCGTGGTCGGGCCCGCGTGCTCGACGAAGGTTCCGCCGGTGGCCTCGTACTGCGCCTTGAGGGGCAGCAGCCCGTTGCCCTCGCGCCCGCCGGGGCCGGGGCGCGGGTAGAAGATGCCCTTCGGCACGTGCACGCGCGAGAGCGCTTTCGGGTTCTTCTTCGCCAGCTCGCGCCGGAGGACGAGCAGCCCGCCCGTGTGATCCGCGTGATTGTGCGTGATGACGAGGTCGGTGATGGACGCGAGGTCCACCTTCAGCTCCTCGGCGTTGTCGAGCACCGTTTCGGCGCGCGCGCCCGTATCGATGAGCAGGCGCTGGCCGTCCACCTCGAGGACGGCGGCAAACCCCCACTCTCCCACGCCGGCGTTGGCGTTGCCGACGAGCATGGTGGAGAGAACGGTGACCTTCACGTCGGTCGCACGGGCCGCATGGGCAACGGTGGGACCAGCCAGGATCGGCAAAACCAGCAGCAGCACCAATACGCGCGACATCGAACGCCTCCGGAAGTTGGCGCGAATTGTCCCACAGAACCGGATCGGCGTGCAGCGGGCCGCGTCCAACCGCGGCTCGGTGACGTCTGAAGAGGCAGCGAGGCACACCATGTCCCCATTCCGGTCTTCAGTCCATCGCCCGTCCGCCCCGTGCGTCGCCCGGGCGACGCGACTGGCCGTCTTCCTGGCCCTGCTGGCGGGCTGTTCATCCCTGGCGGCGCAGGACAACGCGGCCGACGCACGCCGCATCGTCGAGCACCTGCAGGTGAAGCCGGGCATGACGCTGGCGGAGATCGGCGCAGGATCGGGCGAGCTCACCGTGGCGCTCGCCAGGGCCGTGGGAACCGATGGCCGCATCTACAGCAACGAGATCAGCGAGAGCCGCCGCGTCGCCATCCGCGCGGCGGTGACCCACGCCCGCCTCTCCAACGTGACGGTCATCGAAGGCGCGGAGGCCGACGCCAACCTGCCCGAGGCGTGCTGTGACGGCATCTTCATGCGGAACGTCTACCACCATTTCGCCGACCCCGGCCCCATGAACCGCAGCCTGTTCCGGGCGCTCGAGCCCGGAGGACGGCTGCTCATCATCGACTTCCCGCCGAGGCGCGGCCGCGAGGCCGCCTCATCGGCCGATCGTGACGAAGGCAGCAGCCACGGCGTCTCGGCCGCCAGCGCCGAGCGGGAACTTCGTGAGGCGGGGTTCGAGATTCTCTCTACGGAGGATCGTCCGTCCGAGCGCTGGTTCATGGTCGTCGCCCGGAAACCGTAGGCGCCGGTTGGGTCGAACGGCGATGCCGGGTGGCGGGTAGAATCTCCGGGTCACGGAGGACCCCCGATGCGACCGTTCCGCCCGCTCCTGCTCGTCGCCGCCGCACTGGCCTGGGGAATCACGCCGCACGCCGACGAGGGACAGGGCGCCCAGCCTGGCGAGCCCCCCCGCCCACCCGAGGGGCTGGCGCTCGCGACCGCGGAAACGCTCGAGTTCACCACGGACGAGGTCACATGGCCCTCCGTGGACGTCTCGCCCGACGGCCGCACGCTGGCCTTCGACGTGCTGGGCGACATCTACACGCTCCCCGTGGAGGGCGGGACCGCCACGCGCATCATCGGCGGGCTGTCGTTCGAGAGCCAGCCGCGCTTCTCGCCGGACGGCAGGACGCTCGCATTCCTGAGCGACCGCTCCGGCGTCGAAAACCTGTGGATCGCGGACGCGGACGGCGGCAACCCCCGCGCGGTGAGCAAGGACGGGCTGACGCGCGATCGCCCGCAGATCATGGTGTCGCCCTCATGGACGCCCGACGGCCAGTACATCGTGGTGTCGAAGTCGCGGCCGCCAGACCCCGGCACGTTCTGGCTCTTCATGTATCACCGCGACGGCGGAAGCGGCGTGCGGGTGGGCGCGGCTCCCCCGCCGCAGCCCGGCCCGGCGGCGCCGGGGCCGCCGCCCCCGCCGCCGGCGAACCGCATGGGCGCGGTGGTGACGCCGGATGGCCGTTTCATCTACTACGCGCAGCGCACGGGCACCTTCACCTACAACGCGCGGTTTCCGCTGTGGCAGATCCATCGGCACGACCGCGAGACCGGCGAGGCCGCCCAGGTGACCAACGCACAGGGCAGCGCCATGCGCCCGGTGATCTCGCCGGATGGGAAGTGGCTGGTCTACGGCACGCGCTACAAGACCGACACCGGCCTGCGCGTGCGCAATCTCGAGACCGGCGCCGAACGGTGGCTCGTGCTGCCGGTGACACGGGACGACCAGGAATCCCGCGCCTCGCGCGACACGCTGCCCGGCTATGCGTTCATGCCAGACGGCCAGTCGCTCATCGTCCCAATCGGCGGGAAGATTCACCGCGTGGACTTCGCCACGGGCACCACGCGCGTCATCCCGATGACCGTGCCGGTGAAAGCGGAGATCGCGCCACGGGTCTACACACCGGTGCGCATGGAGGATGGCGCGACGGTGCGCGCGCGTCTCGTCCGCTGGCCGTCGCTCTCCCCCGATGGCAGGCAGGTCGTGTTCAGCGCGATGAATCGCCTGTACATCGCGGACGTGCCTGGCGGTACGCCTCGCCTGCTGACCGGCGGGGCTTCAGCCCCGGCGGCACACGAGGGCGAGTTCATGCCCGCGTGGTCGCCGGACGGCCGCTCCATCGTCTACGCCACGTGGACGACGAGGGGCGGGCACGTCAAGCGGGTGGCGGCCACAGGCGGCGCGCCGGAGACGCTGACGCGATTCGAGGGCTACTATCTCGACCCGGCCTACACGCCCGACGGATCGAAGGTCGTGTACCTCTCCGGCGCCGTGAGCGATCAGCTCTACTCGATCCTGCTGGACACGCCGCCCGCCGACGCTCCCGGTGAGATTGGGGGCATCAACCCACCGAACACGCTGGAGATCAGGTGGATGCCCGCCGCCGGCGGCGCTTCGACCTTCGTCGCCGCCGCGCAGAACGGCCGCCGTCCGCACTTCGCCGGGAAGGACTCCTCCCGGATCTACCTGAGCTCATCGCGCGGCCTGCAATCCATCGACATCAGCGGCCACGACCGGCGCACGCACCTGCGCGTCACCGGCTCGGGCGCGGGCAACAACCCGCCGGCGGCGGAGGAGATTCGCCTGTCGCCGGACGGGACCCGCGCGTTCGTCAGCCTGCAGGGCCGGCACTACGTCGTGCCGGTGCCGCGCGCGGGGCGCGAGACCGTGGAGGTGCGGATCCAGGGCCGCGGCGACGCCACGTCCGTGCCCCTCACGCGCCTCTCGACGGAGGGCGGCGACTACGTGGCGTGGTCGGCCGACGGCGCGACCGTCACGTGGGCGATGGGCGCGCTGTTCTTCAGCCAGGCCGCGGACGGCACCGGCGAGCCGCGCCGGATGGAGTTCGTCGTCGAGCGCCCGCGCGCGCGGCCGAAGGGGTCGGTGCTGCTCACCGGCGCGCGGATCATCACGATGAAGGGCGACGAGGTGATCGCGCGGGGGGACGTGCTGGTCACGGACAACCGCATCGCGGGCGTGGGCCAGCGAGGCTCGCTCAGGCCGCCCACCGGCACGCGCACCATCGACGTCAGCGGCAAGACCATCATGCCGGGCCTGGTGGACGCACACGCGCACATGTGGGCGCCCCGCGGCGTGCACCAGACCGAGATCTGGCAGTACATGGCGAACCTTGCCTACGGCGTCACGACGACCAGGGATCCGCAGACGTCCACGCCGGACGTGTTCGCCTACGCGGACATGGTTGATGCCGGCACGATCCCGGGCCCGCGCATCTACGCCACCGGTCCCGGCATCTTCGGCAGCTCCGGCATCGAGGATCGCGACCGCGCGTTCCAGTTCATGAAGCGATACCGCGATGCCTACCGCACGAACACCATCAAGCAGTACGTGGCCGGCGATCGCCTCGTCCGGCAGTGGCTCATCGAGGCCGCGAAGGAATCCGGCATCACAGCCACCATCGAGGGCTCGCTCGACCTCAAGCTGAACCTCACGCAGATGGCCGACGGCTACTCGGGCCAGGAGCACAGCCTGCCCATCATGCCGCTCTACCGGGATGTAGTGGAGTTCGTCGCGCGGACGAAGACCTTCTACACGCCGACGATCCTCGTCGCCTACGGCGCGCCGTGGTCCGAGAACTTCTACTTCGAGTCGGAGGACACGAACGGCGACGCGAAGCTGAAGCGGTGGATCCCCGAAGAGCTGCTGGACACCATGATCCGCCGGCGCCCGCAATGGTTCCTGCCGGAGGAGTACGGCCACACGAAGATCGGCAGGCAGGTGGCCGACATCGTCCACGCCGGCGGCCGCGCGGCGCTCGGCAGCCACGGGCAGCTGCAGGGCCTGGGCGCGCACTGGGAGACGTGGAACCTGGGTTCCGGCGGGCTGACACCGCACGAGACCCTGCGCGTGGTGACGCTCTACGGCGCCGAGGCCATCGGGATGCAGCAGGACGTGGGGTCGCTCGAGGCCGGCAAGATGGCGGACCTCATCGTCCTCGACCGCAACCCGCTCGAGAACATCCGCCACACGAACTCGATTCGCTACGTGATGAAGAACGGCGAGCTCTACGAGGGCGACACGCTGAACATGGTGTGGCCCGAGGCGAAGCCGATGCCGAAGCCGTTCTGGGAGGGGTTTGGCCCAGGGAAGGGGCCGGCCTCCGGCCGGTAGGCCTGCCGGTGGGCAGCGCGTTGCGGTGTAAGCCTCGCCGCCGCGCGGCTCGGTGGGCGGGCTGACGCCCGTAGGACGATAGAGCGCCCCACCTGCGGCCACGCA
>CAZLBU010000044.1:8063-10216 GCA_964557815.1 uncultured Bifidobacteriaceae bacterium
CGGGAAGGGTGTCCACGCCGCCGGAACGGTGCCCACGCCGCGGGAGCGGCGCCTGCGGCGCGACGCGCCGCCTACCAGCGGCCTACGGCGCGAAGCGAGGCCCCTCCAGCCCCGCCAGACGGGCGACCTCGAGGAATTCGGCCAGGATCATGGCCGTCGCGCCCCACACCTTCTCCCCCTCGATGTCGAAGTAGGGCACCTCCACGGGCTCGGGGGTGCCTCCCCGGCGCAGCAGGCGTGTTTCGCGCGCGACGGTCGCCGGGTCCGCCAGGCGGCTGAGCGGCACTTCGAGCAGCCGGGCCACCTCGTGCTCGGCCGGCCGGAACGCCGGGCGGCGGGGCGCGAAGCCCACGACGGGATGGAGCAGGTAGCCGCTCACGGGGATGTGCAGAGGCGTGAGCGGCCCCAGTACGTCCACATCGGCCTGGTCGATGCCCACCTCCTCCACGGCTTCGCGCAAGGCGGCCATCTCGAAGGTTTCACCGGGGTCCACGGCCCCTCCGGGGAGCGAGACCTGGCCGGTGTGCGTTCGCAGGCCGCCCCCGCGGACGGTCAACGGCACGTGAAGGGTCCCGTCGCCGTGGGGGTAAACGAGCACCAGGGCGGCAGCAGCCCGCAGGCCCTCGGGCACCTGGAAGGGATCCCAGCCCCGCCGCGGCGTCGGCGCCAGGCGCAGTTGCGCGTGCAGGCCCGGCAGTGGTGCCACGAGCACCCGACGCAGCAGTGACGCGAACTCGACCACGAAATTCAGACTATCAGAGCGGTACAGCGGTTCCCGTGCAGATTGGCCGCGGATTCCCGGTCGCAGGGGGGCACGGTGGCCGTAGAATGTCCGTGATGATGAGTCGTCGCCCCCCCAGCGACGGGGACTCGTCTCGGCCCGCGGCCCTTCCGCGCTGTTGCGCAGCCATTGGCGCGCAGCTGGTGGAGGCACGTTCGGCCCGGCACGTCTCCGTCGAGGAAGTTGCGTCGAAACTGATGCTCTCGCGGGGCCAGGTGATCGGCCTCGAGCAGGCGGATGCGTCGGCGTTCTATACGCACGCGTATTTCCTGAAGGCCCTGCGCAGGTACATGGCCTTCTGCGACGTGCCCGAGGATCTGCTCGACGAGGAGCCCGACGATGCGTTCGGCCTCCGCATGACGCTGGCGGAGCTCCCGCCGCGGCGCGCAGCCTCGATCGGCGACGAGTGGTCGCGTCGGTGGCAGCCGGCAGCCGCCGGGGTCGCCATCGTGGTCCTCGGCATCGTCGCCTACAAATTCGCCCCGATCACGTACGGTGGACCGGGCACCGACACCCTGGCCGCCATCGAGCGGGCCGAACCCATTCCCGCGCAGCCCGTGGCCCTGACGGCCAGCGCGCCTCCGGCGGTGCACGCGCTGTCCGCGGCGTCGGTGCTGAGCGATCCGGGTGGGGAGTCCACGGTACGCGTCACCGTGGGCAAGTCCACATGGATCTTCGTCCGCTACCCCGACAACCGGGTCGTCGAGCGGCGGCTCGAGGCGGGCGAGGAACTGGAAGTGGGGCCCCTTCCCGTGTATCTGGCCGTGGGGACCGCCGACTCGGTGGAAGTCCGTGTCGAGGACCGGCCCGTCGCGCTCGAGCCCTACATCCGGGACGGGCAGATCCGCATCACGCGGCCGGAGCTGGCCCGTCTGGCGCCGCGCAGGCTGCCGGAGTGACAGGGCGGAAGGCAAAAGGCAAAAGGCAAAAGGCAAAAGGCAGAAGGCAGAAGGCAGAAGGCAAAAAACGGAAAAGTGAGCGGTGAGATGAAGATACGTTTGAACTCGATATTCGTGTGGGCCGCGGCGGCGCTCCTGGCCGGTTGCAGCAGCCAGCCGCAGGTTGAATCCGCCAGCCTCGTGCTCCGCAACGGCAACATCGTCACGGTGGAGGCGAGCCAGCCGAAGGTGCAGGCCCTCGCCGTGCGCGGGGATCGCATTGTCGCTCTCGGTACGAACGACGAGATCCAGCCATACGTGGGGCCGGAAACGAACGTCATCGATCTGGCGGGCCAGACGGCCGTGCCCGGGTTCATCGAGTCGCACGGACACTTCATGGGCCTCGGGCAGTCGCGCATGGTGCTCGACCTGATGGACGTGAAGAGCTTCGATGAGATCGTCCAGCTGGTGGCCGAGGCGGTGAAGACGGCGAA
>CAZLBU010000044.1:10237-13918 GCA_964557815.1 uncultured Bifidobacteriaceae bacterium
CACCAGGAGAAGTGGACCTCGGTGCCCTCGCCCAACGTGGAGGGCTTCCCCGTTCACGACGCGCTCAGCAAGATCTCGCCCGACAACCCGGTGATCCTCGAGCACGCGAGCGGCCACGCGACCTTCGCGAACGCGAAAGCCATGGAACTGGCCGGCGTCACCGCCCGAACGCCGAGCCCGCAGGGTGGCGACATCCTGAAGGACCGGTCCGGCAGGCCGATTGGCGTGTTTCGCGAGACGGCCTCGGGGCTGATCGAGAAGGCCCTCGATGCATGGCAGGCGGCCAAGACGCCCGAGGAGCGCGCCGCCGACGCACGCCGGCAGATCGAGCTCGCCACCGAGGAAGCGTTCTCGAAGGGCGTGACCAGCTTCCAGGACTCGGGCTCGAATCTCGACACCGTGGCGCTCTTCAAGCAGGTGGCCAGCGAAGGCAAGATGGGCATCCGCCTGTGGGTGATGGTGCGCGACACCAACGAGCGGCTGCGCGAGCGGCTGGCGAAGGAGAAGGTGGTGGGCATGGCCGACAACCACCTGACGGTGGCGGCGATCAAGGTCACCGCCGACGGCGCGCTCGGCTCGCGCGGCGCGTGGCTGCTGGAGCCGTACGCCGACTCGCCGGGGAGCACGGGCCTCAACACGGTGCCGATGGCCAGCATCGAGGAGACGGCGACGATCGCGGCAGAAACCGGCACGCAGCTCTGCATCCACGCCATTGGCGACCGCGCCAATCGCGAAGTGCTGAACGTCTACGAAGCGACGTTCAAGGCCAATCCGGACAAGAAGGACCTGCGGTGGCGCATCGAGCACGCGCAGCACTTGAGCGCGGCCGACATCCCGCGCTTCGGCCAGCTGGGCGTCATCGCGGCCATGCAGGGCATCCACTGCACGTCGGACGCGCCGTACGTGACCGCGCGCCTGGGCGCCGCCCGCGCCGAGGAAGGCGCCTACGTGTGGCAGAAGCTGATGAAGTCCGGCGCCATCATCGCCAACGGCACGGACACGCCGGTGGAGCGCGTGGACCCGATTGCCAGCTACTACGCCAGCGTCACCCGCAAGGCGGCCGACGGCACCGTGTTCTACGGCGACCAGAAGATGTCGCGAGAAGAGGCACTCAAGTCGTACACGTGGAACGCGGCGTACGCCGCGAAGGAAGAGACGTTGAAGGGCTCGCTGGCGGTGGGCAAGCTGGCCGACATCGTCGTGCTCTCGAAGGACATCCTCACGGTGCCCGATGACGACCTTCCATCCACGACGGTCACACGGACCATCGTCGGAGGGAAGGTCGTGTTCGCACGGTAGGGTTCAAAGCACGATGGGTGATCTGCCGCGCTATCCGCTGGCGACGCTGCCGACGCCCATCACCGACGCCGTCCGGCTGCGCGAGGCGCTGGGCGGGCCGGCTCGGTGTCCGCGCATCCTCATCAAGCGAGACGATCTGACGGGGCTCGGCCTGGGCGGCAACAAGGCGCGCAAGCTCGAGTACCTCATCGCCGACGCGTTGGCCAAAGGCGCGCACACCGTGGTCACCACCGGCGCCGTGCAGTCGAATCACGCGCGGATGACGGCGGCGGCGGCGTGCATCGCGGGCCTCAGGTGCGTGCTCGTGCTCACGTCGCGCTACGAGGTGCCGCCTCTCGAGGGCAACCTGCTGCTCGATCGGCTGTTCGGGGCGGAGGTCCGCTTCGTCCCGGCCGAGGACCCGATGCTCGCCGTCGGGCAAGACGAGGCAGTGGTGGCCGAGGTGGTGCGCGAGGAAGCCGCCGCGGGGCGCCAGGCGTACGTGATTCCCATCGGCGGGTCGAGCGCCGTCGGGGCGCTGGGCTACGTGTCGGGGACGGCGGAGCTGGTCGGTCAGCTTTGCGACATGGGTGTCGCGCCGACGCGGCTCTACTTCGGCAGCGGCTCCCGCGGCACGCAGGCGGGCCTGACGCTGGGCGCCAGGCTGAGCCACGCGCCCTACAAGCTGTGGGGCGTGGCCGTGAGCGCGGGCGAGCCCGAGAAGATCGAGCGCGCAAAGAAGGCCGCCAACGACGCGGCGGCGTTGCTCGGCGTCGAGGCGCGCGTGGATCGCGAGGACCTCTTCACCGACCAGGGCTTCATCGGCGAGGGCTACGGCATCCCCACGCCTGCGGGGCTGGAGGCCATCGACCTCGTCGCGCGCACCGAGGCGATCCTGCTGGATCCGGTCTACACGTCGAAGGGGTTCTCGGCGCTCGTGCGGCACGTGCGCGACGGGGACATCCCGCCCACCGACACCGTCGTGTTCCTGCACACCGGGGGCGTGCCGGCGCTCTTCACGCGCGAGTTCGCCGCCACGCGGACGTAGCGGGGCTGGCGAGGTCGGAGCCCCAACGGCGTCGTTCCTGCGCGCGCGCCAGAGAAAGGCACCAGAGTCGCGGGCATCGTGCCACGCCGCGCGAGGCGCTTGACTATGTGCTCAAATTGAGTATAGTTGCCTGAATCACACACATGAAGGCCTCACGCCACGCCGTTGAACGCCTCCTTCCGCTCCGGCCGGTCGTGTTCCAGGTGCTGCTCTCGCTGCTCGAACGCGAGATGCACGGCTATGCTCTGGTGCAGGACATCGCCAGGCGGACCGCGGCCGGCATCGAGCTCGAGCCCGGCAACCTCTACCGGCACCTGAAGTTCATGCTCGATGCCGGGCTCATCGAGGAGGCGGAACGCCGTCCGGTCGAGGGCCGGGACGACGAGCGTCGCCGGTACTACCGGATCACGACGCTTGGAAGGTCGGCGGCATCGGAGGAGGCCAGCCGTCTCGAAGGCGTCCTGGCCGACGCGCGCGCCCGCCTGGCGCGCTCGCAGGGAACCCGGTGATGCGCCCGCGGCTGTCGCGCGCGGCGTCGGCGTACCGCCTCCTGCTGCGCTGCTACCCGGCATCGTTCCGCGCGCGGTTCGAACGGGATCTGATCGAGCTGTTCGACGATCTGCACAGCGCCGCTCCTCGCCCACGCCTCTTCTTCTGGCTGCGCATCCTGCTCGGCACCCTGCGCCACGGCCTGGCCGAGCGCATCGCCGCCCGTGGCCAGCCTCGTCCCTTCGCGTCTCGCCAGGGGGATTCCGTCATGACCACCCTCGCCACCGACCTGCGGCTGGCCTTCCGCACGATCCGTTCGCAGCCAGCGTTCGCGGCCACGGTCATCGCCACGATGGCGCTCGGCATCGGCGTCACCTCCGCCGTGTTCACGGTGGTGAACGCTGTCCTGCTCCGGCCGCTCCCGTACGAACGGCCCGAGCAGGTGGTCATGCTCTTCGAACGGGATCCGCGCGGCGCGACGACGCAGGTCTCACTGCCGGCGTTCGAGGACTGGCGGGCGCGGCTGACCACATTCAGCTCCCTGGCCACGTTCGGATCGCAGACCGCGAACCTCACCGGCGTGGGCGAGCCCGACCGCTTGCGGGCCGCGTTCGTTTCGGCGGACTTCTTCAAGGTGCTCGGCGTATCGCCCGTCCTCGGCCGCGCGTTCGCGCCGGGCGAGGACCAACCCGGCGCGCACGGCGTCACGGTGCTGCCGTACGGTGTGTGGACGCGGCGCTTCGGCTCGGATCCCGCCATCCTCGGACGCACGATCACCCTGAACAACGCGCCGTTCGAGGTGATCGGGATCCTGCCGCGCTCCTTCGAGTTCCCGTTCGACGACATCGAGGCGTATCTGCCGGCAG
>CAZLBU010000045.1:0-6258 GCA_964557815.1 uncultured Bifidobacteriaceae bacterium
GGCGCCATCGCTCCGGCCAACTTCGTGGATTGGCGAAAGCAGGCGCAGTCGTTCGACGCGATGAGCGTCTACACCGTCCGAAACGCCAACGTGACCACCACCGGCGGCGAGCCCGAGCGACTGCCCGCGGCCTTCACGTCAACGACCTTCTTCGATGTGCTGAGCGTGGCCCCTGTGCTGGGGCGAGCCTTCACTCCGGCGGACGCCGAGCCCGGTCAGTCGAATGTCATCGTGCTGGGGTACGGGTTGTGGCAGCGCCGCTTTGCCGCCGCCCCCGACGTCGTCGGGCAGACGCTGCGCCTGAACGGCGAGCCGTACACGATCGTGGGCGTCATGCCGGCGACCGTGAGCTTTCCCGCTAGGGCGGAGATGTGGATCGCGTCGACCTACGATCTTCCCGCGGGCGGGGGCGGCGATCCCCGGGAGAACCGCGGCATGCACTACCTGCGCGGCATCGCGCGCCTCAAGGCAGGCGTATCGCTCGCCGCCGCCAACGCCGAGCTCGAGACCATCGGCCAACAACTGTCCCGCGCGTACCCCGACACGAACTCGAATTTCACGCCGCTGGTCACCCCACTCCAGGACGTGCTGGTCCGGTCGGCCCGCACGCCGCTCCTCGTCCTGCTGGGCGCCGTCTTCTGCGTCCTCCTGATCGTCGTGGCCAACGTCGCCAATCTGCTGATGGCGCGCGCCACCGTGCGCGCCCGCGAGCTGGCGATTCGCGCGGCGCTCGGCGCCGGCCGCCGCGTGCTGGTGCGCCAGCTGCTCACCGAGAGCGTGCTGCTGGCTGTCGTCGGCGGTGTGCTGGGCGTGCTGCTGGCCTTCTGGGGCGTGGATCTCATTCTCGCGCTCGAGCCGGGCGAGATTCCCCGCGTGGCGCCGATCGCGGTGAATGGGCAGGCGCTCTTCTTCGCCCTGGGCCTCTCGCTGCTGACCGGCCTGCTGTTTGGCGTGGTGCCGGCCTGGCAGGCGTCGCGTCCGGAGCTGCAGAGCACGCTGAAGGACGCCACGCGCGGTACCACGGGTGATGGCCATCGCCACCTGGCGCGCATGGGGTTGGTGCTGGCCGAGGTGTCGCTGTCACTGGTGCTGCTGGTCGGGGCCGGATTGCTGTTCCGCAGCCTGATGAACCTGCTGGATGTGCCGCTCGGCTTCTCGCCCGCGCGCATCACGACGATGCAGGTGGCGCCGACGGGCGAGGGGTACCGGGCGCCCGAGCAGGCCGTCGCGTACTGGGACCAGGTGCAGGAGCGGCTCCAGTCCATCCCTGGCGTGGAGAAGGTCGCGCTCACCAACACGCTGCCGATGGGCGGGAGCATCGGCATTCTGAGCTACAACGTGGCCGGCAAGCCCGAGCTGCCGCCGAACCAGTCGCCGCTGTCGCACTTCGCCAGCATCTCGCCCGGGTACTTCGCTACGCTCGGGGTGCCCATCGTGCGCGGGCGCGAGTTCGCGCGGCAGGATGCCGTGATCAACCCGAGGGCCGTGGTCATCAACGAAGCGATGGCGCGCCGCGAGTTCTCTGGACAGGATGCGATTGGCCAGCGGATCACCTTCGGGCCGGGCGAGGATGGCCAGCCGGAGTGGCTCGAGATCGTGGGCGTGGTCGGCAACATGCGCCAGTACGGCGTGGACCAGGAGCCCGTGCCCACGACCTTCGTTCCACACACCGGCTCGCCGGGCCAGCCGCTGACCATCGTCGTCCGCGCGGCCGGCGACCCCACGGCCGTGACCGGTGCCATACGCGCGGCGCTGCAGTCCATCGACCCGTCGCTGCCCATCACGCGGATGCGGCCGCTGGACGAGGTGATTGGCGCCTCGCTCACGCAGCGGCGCTTCAACATGACGCTGCTGGCCGTGTTCGCGGGCATTGCCCTGGTGCTGGCCATCGCCGGCATCTACGGCACGGTGTCCTACGCCGTGGCGCAGCGCACGCAGGAACTGGGCATCCGCGTGGCGCTCGGCGCCACCGGCAACGACGTGCTGCGCCTGGTGCTCTGGGACGGGCTGAAGCCGGTGGTGCTCGGGCTGGCCGTCGGGCTCATCGGTGCGCTTGCCCTCAGGACCTCTCTCGACAGGCTGGTGTACGGCGTGTCGACGTCGGATCCAGTGACCTTCATCGCGCTGCCGCTGCTGCTGGCTGCAGTGGCGGTGGTGGCCAGCCTCATTCCTGCTCTTCGCGCCGCACGGGTCGATCCGATGACGGCACTTCGCGTCGACTGACGACGACGGCGGCTGAACAGCGGCGGGTGGGGAGGCCACGTCGGGAGGGGACCGCGCCGCGAGGGAACCGCGGCGGGAGCGAGTCGAGCGGGGCAGTGCGTTCGGTGCCGGCAGCGGCCAGTCGCGCCTCCCTCGCGGGCTGTGGACAGGCCTTCCCGACGGTGTTCCCTTCCGCGAGCCGACAGTCCGCCCCGGCATGTTTCTGACTTCTCCCGACAGTGCTCGTCCCTGTCCCGTCGTATACTTCCCCCGAACCTCGCGGGGGTCGCCGCACTTCAACCAGACGCCCCTACTTGCGCCCCGGCTCGCGGGCGCGCAGATGGAGGACACGCGAGCACAAGCCCGGAGTGTGCCCATGTCCCGCTTCACATCCGTCACCCCGAATCTGATCGTCCGCGACATCGACCGGAGCAGCGCGTTCTATCGCGACGTGCTCGGCTTCAGCATCAAGCAGACCGTGCCCGCCCAGGCGCCGTTCGTGTTCGTGTGGTTGGAGCGCGACGGCGTACCGGTGTTCCTGAACGCCGTCCATGCGGCGGCCGAGGACTACCCCGACGCGGCCTCACGCGCGGCGGGCGGCACGGCCACGATGTTCTTCGCCGTGTCTGACGTGGACGCCCTGCACGCCGCCGTCGCACCGCACGCGCCGGTGGTGATGCCGCTCAAGACGCAGTTCTACGGCATGCGCGAGTTCGCCGTCACCGATCCGGACGGGCACATCCTGACGTTTGCGGAGAGGGTGGGGTAGAACACAACTGGGTGCAGGGTGCAAGGTGCAAGGTGCAAGGTGCAGGGTCCAGGGTGCAGGGTGCGCGGGTGCCGGATGCACCGTTCTGCGTGCACGATATCGACCGTCGGGCGCGACTTCCCACGGGGTGCCGTAGCGCTGTGGGCGCCAGGCACCTTTGCACCTCGCACCGTGGCACCTTTGCACCCCTGCACCCCTGCACCCCTGCACCTTTGCACCCCTGCACCCCTGCACCCTACGCCCCTCCACCCTGCACCCCTACACCGTTGACTTCCCATGCCTCCAGCCCCTCCGCCAGCCATCGTCACAACCTGTCGTGTCCCCGATGACGCGGCGCTGCGTGAGTGGTCGCTGGTGCGCGAAGGAACGGACGACTCGGCGCGGTGGCGGCTCGTCTATCGAAGCGCGGCGCTCCCGGCCGCGCCGATGACCTTGCTGCTCCTCTCCGCGGCGCCGGCGGTGGCCTCCGATCGCGTGACGCTGCATCACCGCGCTGCCAGCGGCCTGGCGGTCAGCCTGGATGCCCGCGCCGACGGGCCCTCCACCATCGATGTCGTTGTCCATCCCGCGATCGAGGTGAACGTGGAGCCCGACCCGGGCCGCCGTGACCCCGGCCGCGCCGTGGACGCGATGAACACCGAAGGCCCGCTGGCCGTGACGTGCTCGTTCGGGTACGGGACCGGCCCGCCGCGCGGCGACCAGTGGATGCTGGGCGCGGGCTATGCCTGGGGCATCGCGTTGTTTCAGTCGAACGGCGGGCAGCGCTACACGGCGACGGCGGCGTCGTGGGCGCGCGACCTGACCCGTGACCTGGGCCCCGGCCTTCTGCGCGGCCGGCTGATGTGGGGCGTCGAGGCCATGCCCTTCTTCTGGCAAGACCGGCCCACGGGCACGGCGGGCGTCGGCATCTCGCCGCTCGTCTGGCGTTGGCGGTTCGTGCCCCGCCCGCGCGTGGCCCCCTTCGTCGAGTTCGCCTTCGGCGGTCTCGTCACCGGCGACCCGGTGCCTGAAGGCACCAAGCGGGTCAACTTCCTCACGCACGGCGCGTTCGGCCTGCGCTGGCGCCCCGCCGCGCGCGTCGGGCTGGTCACAGCCTACCGGTTCCAGCACATCTCGAACGGGAACCAGCAAGCAACGAACCCGGGCGTGAACGCCCACGTCCTCTGGTTCGGCGTCTCGTTCGCGGGTCGCTGAGACAGGGACCGACCCGTGCACCCATGCACCCGTGCACGCCTGCACCCGTGCACCCTCGCACCCCGCACTCTCTGGTATCTTTGACGCACCCATGCAGCTGCCCCTTCCGCTCAGCAGCGACGAGCCGGCCGCACGGTTCGTGCGCCATCGCCGGGCGCGCCGCTACATCCTTCGCGTGCTGGAGGACGGGTCGCTCAGGGTGACGCTGCCGCGTTGGGGCTCGAAGCGCGGGGCGCAGCGGTTCGTGGAGGCCAGCCGCGCGTGGATCGCAGAACAGCAGGCGCGGCGCCGTCTCCGACCTCGCGTCGCCCCAGTCAACGTGGCCGCGCTCCACCGCCAGGCGAAGGAGGAGCTGCCGCGTCAGCTCCTGGAGCTCGCCGCCGCCCATGGCATCACCGTGCATCGCGTGAGCGTCCGCAATCAGCGATCGCGCTGGGGTTCCTGCTCGCGGCGGGGCAGCATCACCCTCAATTGGCGCCTCGTCCTCGTTCCGGACTTCGTGCGCGAGTACGTCATGCTGCACGAGCTGATGCATCGGCGGGAGCTGAACCACTCGCCGCGCTTCTGGCGGCTCGTGGCCGCCCTCTGCCCGCGGCTGGTCGAGGCGCGGCGCTGGCTGCGCACCGAGGGGCACGCCTTCTTTTAGCTCACACCGGAGAGCGGAGATCGAAGACGGGATGGAGACACCATGATTCGCGCTGCATGCGCCGCCCTTGCCCTGGCGGGCCTGCTGTTCGCCGCCGGCCCCGTCGAGGCCCAGATGAGTCTCGCGCCCCTGGGCGGGCAGGCCACTGCGCACATCGGCGTGGCCAGCGGCGACGACGGTCGCGGCAACACCCTGTCGGTTGGAGGTTCGCTCGCCATCCTCGAGGAATCCGGCTGGGGCGTCGAGGTCGACTTCGGCTATGCCGACGACGACAATGGGCGCACGGGCGGCCTGGACGTCCAGAGCTACATGCTCAACGTGATGGGGATGTGGCCGAAGGGCCGACTGCGGCCCTTCGTCGTCGCCGGCGCAGGCGGCCTTCGCGGGCGGACGTGCGCATTCGGGTGTGCCGAGGTGCGCGCCTGGTCCGACTGGGGGGTGTCGGCCGGTGGCGGCGTGCAGTACGTCCTGCGCGAGTCGTTCGCCGTCCGTGGCGACGTCCGTTACCTCACGACACTCGCGGATCACCCTGATCCATCCCGTCCCAGGCACTTCAACTTCTGGCGCGTCGCCGTCGGGGGCACCTACCTCTGGAACCTCGTGGATTGACACGCGGCGCCGACCCGCTCGCGACGTGCCAACGCCACCTGCCGTCGGGGCTGTTCCTGGCCGGCGTGTGCGACGTGTTCCACCGCGCTCTCGTGGCTTGCTGTGCCGCTGGCATTGCGGGAGCAATCGTGGCGGCGGCGGCCCAGACGTCCGCGACGCGCACGGCGCCGGACCCATTCGAGGCGGTGAAGGCTGCCCTCTCGGCGATCTCCCTTTCAGATCGCGAGAACGGCGAGATCCTCGGCACCGCGTTCGACCTCGTGGAGCGCCGCGACGCTGTCGAGGCGAACTCGGCGGCCGGACCAGGCGACGCCGAGCACCGCCTCGCCGTGATCCTCGCCCCGGGAGCGCTCGACAAGTTGAGGCGCGCGGCCGAGTTCCGGCGCGTCGAGCCCACGGAGGGTGGGGCCGGCGCACGGCCGGCCTTCGTCTACGTCAGCGGCGAGCCGCCCGCGATTCGCGTCACCGTGACCGAGGCACCGGCGCGGGCGGTCATCGAAGTTGTCCAACGACCATGAACTTCCGTTCAGACAACATCCTCGGCTGCCCGCCCGCCATCCTCGAGGCCATGGCGCGGGTGAACGACACGCCGACGCATCCGTACGGCCACGACCCCATCACCGCGCGATTGAACCCGAGGTTCTCGGAGGTCTTCGAGCACGAGGCCTTTGTCTTTCCCGTGTCGTCGGGGACGGCCGCCAACGGGCTGTCGCTGGCGGTGGTGACGCCCCCGTGGGGCGTCGTCTTCTGCCATCGCCTCGCCCACATCGTCCGCGACGAGTGGTGCTCGCCGGAGTTCTTCACCGGCGGCGCGCGGTTGCTGACGGTGGATGGGCCC
>CAZLBU010000045.1:6268-10652 GCA_964557815.1 uncultured Bifidobacteriaceae bacterium
CGAGCAGCTCGATGCCCAGGTGCGCCTCACGACGCACGCGGGGAAGCCCTCGGTGTTGAGCGTGACCGAGGCTACCGAGGCCGGCACCGTCTACACGCTGGACGAGCTCGGCGCCCTCGTCGACGTCGCGCGTCGGCACGGGCTCGCGGTGCAGATGGACGGTGCGCGTTTCGCCAACGCCCTCGTGGCGCATGGCTGCTCGCCGGCGGACCTGTCGTGGCGCCTGGGCGTCGACGCGCTGGCATTTGGCGCGACCAAGAACGGCACGCTCACGGCCGAGGCCGTCGTCGTGTTTCGCAAGGACCTCGCGGACGAACTCGCACACCGCCGCAAGCGCGCGGGGCAGGTGTCGTCGAAGATGCGCTTCTTCTCCGCGCAGCTCGAGGCGTACCTGGCCGACGACCTCTGGCTGGCGAACGCCCGCGCCGCCAACGCCAGCGCGCATCGACTGGGCGAGGGGTTGCGTGCAGCGGGACTCCAACTGGCGGCGTCCGTGGAGGCCAACCTGGTCTTCCCGCGCATGCCACGCTCGCTGCGCGAGCGGCTGCGCGCGCAGGGCTTCGAGTTCCTCGACTGGCCGGCGCTGGGCGACGACGTGGTCAGGCTGGTGTGCGGGTTCGCAACCCCGGACGCGACCGTGGACGCGCTCGTGGCTGCGTGCCGCGCTTGAAGGTCCGGGGATTGTCACAGGGACAGTCCCTGTGACAATTGTTAATTCGTTGCAGGAATTGCCTCCATCAGCAGCGCCAGCGCGCGCTGGAACGCCTCGCCGCCGGGACGCGATCCCTTGAAGTGACCGATGCGCACCACGACGAGATCGTGCGAAGGGATGATCATCGTGGTCTGCCCGCCCGCGCCGGACATGTAGTACGCGTCCTTCGGCACGGGGTAGCGGCCGTCGCCGTTGATCCAGAAGAAGCCCCCGTAGATCATCCGCTTGTCGGCCTCCCACGCGGGGGCAATGGTGCTGACGAACTTCGCGAAGCCCTGGGGCAGGATGCGCTGCCCGTTCCACACGCCGTCCTGCAGGTACAGGTTGCCCAGGCGCGCCCAGTCGCGGCCCGACATGAACTCGTAGCCCTGCGTGAGAAAATTCCCGTACGGGTCGGTTTCCATCACCATCGTCCGCACGCCGATCTTGTCCCAGAGGTTGCGCTGCGGCCACGAGAGGTAGTCCTCGCCGCGCTTCTCGACGGCGAGACGGATCAGGTAGTTGGTGAGTACCGGATCGGTGTTGCGGTAGCGTCCCACGGTGTTCGGCGGCCACTGTTGCGGGCGCGTCGCCGCGTACTTGAACGAGTCCACGCGGCCCGTGTAGAGATACAGGTGGTCCGGGTAGGGGCCGTTCGGATCGTAGTCCGGGTCGTTCGGCGCGATGATCCGGATGCCGCTCGACATGCGCAGGATGTCCTGGATGCGAATCTGCTGGCGCGGATCACCGGCGCCCTGCCATTCGGGAATCGGTGCCGGCTGGTCCAGCGTGTACGCGCCCTGCTGGATGAGGATGCCCATCATCGTTGCGGTCACGCTCTTGCCCATGGACCAGCTCTCGAGCGGAGTGGACGAGGTGATGCCGTCCATGTAGCGCTCGCCAACGAGCCGCCCCTTGTGCGTGACGACGAACGCGGAGGTGAGGCCTTCGGCGGGCTCGAAGGCCGCGTCGATGGCCTGCTTCAGCTTTGCCTCGTCGACCCCGGCAGGCAGCGGATCCGCGGGCAGCCTGTCGCCCATCGGCCATGGCATCGCCTTCGCGTCCGGCAGGTTGGGCCGCACCGTGACCGGCTTGTAGAAGAGCTCGTCGCGGCCCGGGGGCAGCGTGATGCACCCCTGCGATCCGAAGTGGCGCGCGGTGAGCGTCGGGCCGTCCGGGATGGTGATGCGAACTTCCTTTTTCGCGCGGTCCACGACGGGCTTGCCCACCTTCTTGCGCTCCGCGTAGGGGCCGGTGAAGTAGCCGACGGCCTCCGCGGCCACCTCGGGATCCAGGCCCGTGATGAACACGGCCGAGCACATCGTCTTCGCGTAGCCGGAGGTGTGATGTTCCAGCGCGTTGCCGGGGACGGGCTCGTAGGGCGTGTTCAGCTCCAGCGACTTCGCGCGCGCGATGAGCGCCTCGCGGGCGGGCAGCTCGGGCGCGGCCGCCGCAGGGGCCGCGGCCTGCTCGGCGGGCGGCGAGCTGCACGCCGTTCCGAGGGCGGTGGCAAGGACGAAGACTCCGAGGTAGAGGCGCGGCGTCGCTGGCATGGTGGCTCCCCGGTTGAGAAGTGAGAAGTCAGAAGGGAGAAGTGAGAAGTCAGAAGTGAAAAGTCAGAAGTGAGAGTCAGAAGTGAGAAGTGAGAATGGCTCCCGTTGCCGCGCGACAGTCTACTCCCGAACCGTCCCGGAGTGCACCGAGGGATTGCCCGCGGAACCGTCATGGTCGCGGGTCATGGCGCATGCTCCTGAAGTCGGCCCTCGCGGAGCTCGAGCACCACCGCTTCAGCCGGGAGCGTCTGCCCACTACGGGGCGCGACCACCTCGATCGCCCATTGGCCGCCGAACTCGAGCTGGGACACCTGGGGCCCGGCTCCGGCCCATGCATTCCGGAGGTTCGCGCGCGTGGTTTCGTCGTCCACGATGACGATGGAGGAGCCGGCCGGGATCACGTCGCGGCGGGCGGCGAGCTGGTCGGTGATCGAAGAGGAGAGCTGCGCCAGTTCGGTCCAGCGCACGTTTCGAGACCAGTACACGGGCAGCAACAGACCCAGGAGGATGACGCCGGACCACACCAGGCGCGCGGCGGCGCGCGGAGAGGCGTGCCGCAGCACGTCGCCGATCACCGCCGCCGCGACGAGCGCGGCGCCGACGCTGGGAAACACCGCATAGAGGCTCGAGCGGACGGGCAGGAGCGACGTGAGCGCAAAGCCCGTGAGGATCCAGGCAGTACCCAGGACGGCCACGAGGCGCGAGTGCGCCGACAGCGACGGCACGCGGCGCATGACGATGGCGCACAGCAGCACGGCGATGGCCGAGAACGAAATCGAGCGATCCGTGTAGTGAGCGAGGTTCATCGCCACGCGGCGAGGGTCGAGGGCGGGTCGGTAGTAGTCGGGGGCGGAGCCGACCCAGAAGGCGTCGGTCGAGGCGCGGCAGGCGAGGTAGATCCCCAACGCCAGCCAGAGCCGCGCGGTGGCGCCTGGCGTCATGTCTCGCGCATCCGGCCCGCCCTCGCCGTGGCGAAGGAAGAGCGTCCAGCTGGTGAAGAGCAGGGGCAGCGTCACTGCCTCCTCTTTCGAGAACATCGCGGCCAGGCAGGCGAGCGCGGCGGGCCAGGCCGCGCGGCGAAGCCATGCGACCGCCGCCAGGAGGCTGAATGCCGTGGAGAGGAGCGAGGAGCGCCCGCTCAGCCAGAGGATGGACATGTTGATGCCGTGGAAGTTGAAGAGCCACAGCCCGGCTGCGGTGACGGCAAGTCCGTTGCCGAGGTCGAGGCCCCTTGCCAGGCGCCAGACCAGGACGGCACACACGCCAGCCAGCGCAAGGTTGAAGAGACCGTAGCCGATCGGGTCGAGCCCGAACAGCCAGTGGTTGACGCCGAACGTCAGGGAGACGAGCGGACGATAGAAGCCGACGGAGGTGGTGAAGATGCGCCAGAGCGCGCCGGGACCGTCGAGTGCGCCGTGCTGGATCAGCGTGAAGTCGTCACTGATGAACCCCTGGCCGCAATCGAACGCGTAGACGGCAAGGAAGAGGATGGCCAGCGCGAGAGCCGGTGCGAAGGCGGCATCGCGATGTGCGCGCGCGGTGAGCGACTCGACGAGCCTCTGCGCCATGCTCCGCTTTCCTGCCGCGCCGGGGGACGCGTAGAGCCCTGACTGGTGCCGGAGGAGGGGATCGAACCCACACACTCGCAAGGAGTACGGGATTTTGAGTCCCGCGCGTCTGCCAGTTCCGCCACTCCGGCCCGAACACCGATTATGACGCAGATGCCGCAGATTCCGCAGACGCCGCAGATGACGCAGACAGCCGACATCGCCGCCGACCCCGGCCGGGCGCCGGGCGCGGCTACGGTGACAGGATGCGGAGCCTGGGGAAGTAGTACCGGTAGCGCCTGGGATCGCGCGTCAGCAGCGTGTAACCGGCCACGGCCGCGTGCGCGCCAATGTAGAAGGCCGGCAGGGGCGATGGCCGATGTCCGCCGAGACGGCGATAGCGCACGAACGCATGGCCCGCGACGAACGCTGCTTCCCAGGGCAGGGCCTCGCGCCTGAGATACTCGCGCGGAAGGGCCTCGTCGACGTCATCGATATCGTCGAAGCCCGCCGCCACCTCGGCGTAGACGATCGGATTGATGACCAGCGTGCCCCGGGACCCGCACATCGAGATCATCCCGTCGGACCACTCC
>CAZLBU010000045.1:10662-13152 GCA_964557815.1 uncultured Bifidobacteriaceae bacterium
GCTCATCCGCATGTTCTTGCCGTGTGCCTTCACGTGCGCCGCAATGCGTTGGCCGCGCGGGCGGGGGCCCTGCTTCGGCCGGATGACAGCCCCGCCGCGCTCGACGGTGAATACGACTTCGGTGTTCGGCAGCAGACCGAGCTCCTCGCGAACGGCCTGGGGAATGGTGACCTGCCCCTTGCTGGTGATGCGCATGGTAAGAATGCCGCCAGTAAGAATTCTACCATGGCGGGCATCGAGCGCCAGGCCAGCGGGATCAGGTCGGCTGCCAGACCAGCCCGAGCAGCTGCACCGACACGCCACCGCGTTTGGGCTTCACCACCACGCGCTCGAGCTCGTCGGCCGCCGGATCCCACTGCTCGCCCACAGCCTGCATTTCGGCCTCGAGCGCGGCCTGCAGGTCCGCGAGCTGCTGCGTGAGCGCCTCCACGTTGGCCTCGGCCCTCGCCACGTCCGCCGCCTCCCGCGACATCCGCCCCACACCCTTGGCCGCCGTCGTCGCGCGACCCAGCGTGCTGGCGCTGACGGCCTTGCGGCCCAGCAGCGCGCCAAGCACCGTGGCGCCGAAGGACACCGCCGTCGAGACCTTCGACTCCGCGGCCTGCTGCGACTCGCGCTCCACCGCCGCCTGTGCACGGCGGACCTTCTCCTCCGCCGTGCGAATCTTCGCTGCGTGCTTCGCGCGCACCTTCGCGAGCGCCGCGTCCCGCCCCTCGTGCATCGCCTCGGCCACGCGGATGCGGAAGGCCCGCTCCGATTCGTCAGGCGCGGAGGTGATCTTCGCGCGCGCGCTCCGCAGCAGCTCGATGGCCTGGGACTGGCCCGCCCAGCGCGCGAATTCCTTCTCCCAGGCGGCAAAACTGCGTGCTCGCGCTGCGGCGGCCGGAAGGGGCGCGAAGCTCACGCCTGCCGGCGGCCGCGTCGCCAGGTGGTCCACGTCGAAGGCCGCCGGCTCGGCGTGCTCCCAGTCCACGGCGACCGCCCCATCCGCGATGGGCGTGACGAGGGCGGCGTCGCGCGTCTCGTCGATGCCGAGCTTTGCGTCGCTGTAGGCGATGCGCGCCACGCCGAACACCGAAGGCGACAAGACGGAGCCCGGGGACGCGGGGGCGAAATACTGCCTGATCTGCGGGTCCAACACGGGGGCCGCAGAAAACGCAGATGGCGCAGATGGCGCAGATGGCGCAGATAACGCAGATGGCGCAGATGGCGCAGATGGTCCAGGGGGGACTGAAGGCGCGGGCCTTTGACCGGGCCCGGCGGGCTGCCTGGTGTCGGCAGGGCCCCGGCCAGCGGCCCCTTCGGCCCCGGCGCTCGGGGCCAGGGCGGCGGCCTCAGCAGAACCGCAGAGCCGCCGGATCTCGTCCCGCCCCATCGGTCCGCGGAGGTACGACAGCGTCCACCGCGTCTCGAACACCACGGGACGCTTCTCGTGCACGTTGTGCAGCAGGAAGATCCGCTTGCCGAGGGAGGACAGCAGCTGGTCCAGCGCCGCGCGATCGAAGCCTTCGCCGGAACTGGAGGCCACGCCTTCCAGCCCGTCCAGGACCCGCGCCTTGTCGCGCTCGGTCTGCAGGCGGCCCAGCATCCACGTGCCGCAGTTCGAGAGCGCCTTGTAGTCCAGGTCCACCGGGTTCTGCGTGGCCAGCGTGAGGCCCACGCCGAACGCACGGGCCTGCTTCAGCAGCTTCAGCAGCGGTGCCTTCGACGGCGGGTTGGCCACTGGCGGCAGGAAGCCGAAGATCTCGTCGAAGTACACCAGCGCGCGCAGGCTCGACGTGCCGCGCTGTGCCCGCATCCAGGCCACCAGCTCGTTGAGCAGCAGCGACACGAAGAACATCCGCTCGTGATCGTCGAGGTGCGCGATCGAAACGACGGCAACCCGGGGCTTGCCCTCGGGCGTGTAGAGCATCGCGTCGATGTCCAGCGGGTCCCCCTGCAGCCACGCGGCGAAGCTCGGCGCCGCCAGCAGCTGGTTCAACTGCATGGCCAGGGTGAAGCGGTCCTTCGCGGGGAAGAACGCCTCGAGATCCATCACGCCGATCTTCTCGATGGGCGGGTTCTGGACGGCGCCGATGAGGCCCGCCAGGTCCATGTCCTGGCCCGCCTTCCACGCGTCGGCGAAGAGCGTCGACACCAGGACGTGCTCGCGGCTTCGGAGCGGCTCGGCGTCCACGCCGGCCAGTGTCAGCACGCTGGTGGCGGCCGTCGAAACGCGGTCGCCCAGCAGGTCGGGGTCGTCCACCACCGAGGCGGCCGGCGCCGCAAACGACTCCACGATGGAGACGGGACGCCCCATGGTGCTGCCCGGGGTGTAGACGACGAAGTCCGCGGCGCCCTTGAGGCGCGCGATGCGCTCGCCGCCCTGGCCCCAGTCGGCCAGGCCCTTCGCCCACTTCGCCGCCTCCGCCGCGCCGTAGGCTTCCGGCGTCTGGCCCGCAGCACGCGCCTCGTCCGGGTTCACCCAGGGCGCGAACTCCGCCCCCGACA
>CAZLBU010000046.1:0-2347 GCA_964557815.1 uncultured Bifidobacteriaceae bacterium
GTCCTCTTCTCCCTGAAGAACCCCTGCATCAGCTCCCGGCACTCCCCCTCCAGCACGCCGCCCTGCACCACGAGCCGGTGATTGAGCCCCGGCGCCTCGTGTGCGCGCTGCGCGGACCCGAGCGCTCCCGCCTTCGGTTCGGCGGCGCCGAACACCACCAGCGAGATGCGCGCGTGCACCATCGCCCCCACGCACATCATGCAGGGCTCCACCGTCACGTAGAGCGTGGCACCCGTCAGCCGGTAGTTCCCGACCGCCCGCGCGGCCGCGCGCATCGCCACCACCTCCGCATGGGCCGTCGGATCGTTCGACGAGATGGGCTGGTTGAACCCGGCGCCGACGATGCGCCCGTCCAGGACGACCACGGCGCCGACGGGCACCTCGCCGGCGGCCAGACCCTTGCGCGCCTCTTCCAGCGCAGCCGCCATGAAGTCCTCGTGTGTCACGACGGGAATTGTATGCGGTAGCATGCGTCCATGAGCACGACTGCCACCGACATCAAGACCGCGCTCGAACGGAACGTGAAGGCCGTGACCCTTCGTCCGTCCGTGGCCCAGGGGACCGCGGTCACGCGCGTCCACCTGCGCGACGGCCTTGCCTGTGATATATCCGAGGGCCCCTGGACCCTCACCGCGGGCATGACGGAGAAATACGGCGGCACCAACGCCGGCCCGAACCCCGGCGTGCTGGGCCGCGCCGCGCTCGGCTCGTGCCTCGCGCTGGGCTACGGCATGTGGGCCGCCCGGCTTGGCGTACCCATCACGTCGCTGGACGTCGAGATCCAGGCCGACTACGACGTGCGAGGCGAGCTCGCCGTGGACGACTCGGTCCGCCCCGGCTACACCGCCATAAGATACGTCGTCAGGGTCACGAGTCCGGCGTCCGAGGAGGACGTGCGGCGTGTCATCGACACGGCCGACCGCTACAGTTCGTGGCGCGACGACATCGCGAACCCCGTTCCGCTCACACGCGAGCTCCACATCGCGAAGGCGGAGTAGAGGAGGACGGCCATGGACCCCGCCCTGCAGCGGCGCATCCAGCGCTACGGATGGGACCGCGCGGCCGATACCTACGAGCACTCGTGGGCCGAGCAGCTGAAGCCCGCGCAGCGGCGGCTGCTCCAGATGGCCGCGATCAAGCCCCGTGAGCGGGTCATCGACATCGCCTGCGGCACGGGGCTCGTGACCTTCGCCGCCGCCGACCTCGTGACGGCCAGCGGCCAGGTCCTCGCTACCGATATCTCCGAGCGCATGATCGAGCACGTCGCCGAGCAGGCAGCGGCCCGTGGCACCGCGCACGTCAGCACCAGGCGCCTGGGAGCGGAGAGGCTGGACGAGGTGCCGGACGAATCGTTCGACGTGGCGGTCTGCGCGCTCGGCCTGATGTACGTGCCCGACGTGCAGTCCGCCCTCGCCGAAATGCGTCGCGTCCTGCGCCCCGGCGGGCGCGCGGCCGCCGCCGTCTGGGGCGCACGCGCACGTTGCGGCTGGGCCGACATCTTCCCAATCGTCGAGAGCCGTGTGAGAAGCGACGTGTGCCCGATGTTCTTCCAGCTCGGCACCGGACCGTCGCTGCAACTGGCCCTCGAGGCGGCGGGCTTCCTCAATGTCGCCTCGGAGCGCCTGACGACGACGCTGCACTACGACACCGCGGACGAGGCCGCGGACGCCGCGTTCGCGGGCGGGCCCGTGGCGATGGCCTACTCCCGCTTCGACGAGGACACGCGTCGATCGGCCAGGGCCGACTACATCGCGTCCATCGCGCCGTACCGTATCGGGCACGGCTACGCGATTCCCGGGGAGTTCGTGGTCGCGCGGGCGGAGCGGGGCTGACCGCGTCGCGGTCGGCGTCGGGAGCCGGGAACAGGGAACCGGGAGCCGAAAGAGCATGTCGGGAGCGCAATCGCGACGGGAGGTCGGGCCAATGCCGGGAGGAAGCGCACGCTTGTCGGGACGGCAACCACGACGGGAATCGGGAGCGGTGAAGACTCTCGCCGGGAGGGCCCTCGCCGCCGCCGCACTGATCTCGGCGGTCCTCGGCCTGGGGCCGGCGGGCCGCAGCATCGCGGACGTGGCCGCGCAGGAGCCCTCGCGTCTTGCCCTCGTCGGCGGCATGCTCCTCGACGGCTACGATGCTCCGCCCATCCACCACGCCGCCATCCTCATCGAGGGCGACCGCATCGTCCGCGCGGGACCGCGGAGCGAAGTGACCGTCCCGCCTGGCACCCGCGTCATCGACACGAGCGGCCGGACGATGATGCCGGGGATGATCGAACTGCACGCGCACCTCGTGCTGCTCGGGCATGGCGACTACGGGCGGTGGTTTCCCTGGATGGAGCAGCAGGGCC
>CAZLBU010000046.1:2357-4237 GCA_964557815.1 uncultured Bifidobacteriaceae bacterium
CCGAGCGCGCATGCTGCCGCAGGTGATGGAGATTGCGGCGCGGCAGCTGCTCATGGCGGGCATCACCTCCGCCGTGGACCTCGGCGCGCCGCTCGCGGAGAGTCTCTCGATTCGCGACCGCATCGCGAAGGGCGAGATCCCCGGTCCGCGGATGTCGATGAGCGGCCCCTGGCTCACGCGCAACGTGGCGATCTTCCCGGAGGACTACCAGATCAAGGTGACCGGCCCCGCGCAAGCGGCGGCTGAGGTCGATCGCCTGGCGGCCGGGGGCGTGGATGTGATCAAGGCGCACGCGGGCCTCACGCGCGACGACTACCGGGCCATCGCGGACGCGGCGCACAAGCGTGGTCTCCGCGTCCACGCGCACGTGTACGCGGAGCGGGACGTGTGGAACGCGCTCGACGGCGGCATCGACGTGCTGACCCACGCCGGCTCGGCCGGCACCGCGCCGCCCTACAGCCCGGATCTCGTCACCAGCATCGTCAACGCCGGACGACCCGTGGTGATCACCGCCGCGCACCGCAGCTGGATCTACCCTGACACCGCGGCCTTCCCCGAGCGGCTGCAGGACCCGCAGCTGAAGCAGGACTTCCCCACGCCCGTGTACGACGAGATCCAGCGGTCCCTCCAGAACTGGCGCGCGCTCGGCTATTTCTCCCGCACGGACCGCGAGGTGTTCTTCCGCGAGCGCGGGTTGAAGCAGTTCATCGAAGCTGGCGCGGTCATCGGGATGGGCACCGACTCCGGCACGCCGATGAACTTCCACACCGAGGCGCTGTGGCGAGAGGCCAAGGCGCACGTGGACATGGGGATGCCGCCGCAGCGCGTGATCTCCGCGCTCACGCGCGTGGGCGCGACCATCCTGGGCAGGCAGCGCGAGCTCGGCACCATCGAGCCAGGCAAGCTCGCCGACGTCATCGTCGTCCAGGGGAACCCGTTGTTCGACATCGTCGCCCTGTCGCACGTGGACACCGTCGTCAAGGGGGGACGAGTGTACAAGGGGCCGGGAGCCACCAGTGACGCGTCGGGAGCGAAGTAGGGACGCGTCGGGAGGGAAACAGGAAGGCGTCGGGATGAGAGGGCGGCCATGACGACACCACTGGCGAGCGGTTTGCTGACGCTGGTCCTGCTGGGGACCGCAGCGACTGCGTTCGATCGCAGAGCTCCCGGCGGTGCTGTCATCACTCCCGACGGTGACGCCGCTCCCGACGCGATTCCCCTCCCGACATCCAGCGCCGATCAGCCCTCCCCTCCCGGCTCCCGACTCCCGACGCGGCTCGTCGCGACTGGCCGGTCTACGCGGCCGACGCCGGTGCCACTCATTACCCCCCGCTGGACCCGGTCACGCCCGCCAACGTGAGCCGCCTCCGCGTGGCATGGGAGTGGAGGCCGAACGAGATCCCGTTCGAGCAGTACGGCACCAGGCCCGGTGCGTTCCAGAACACGCCGCTGATGATCGACGGCGTGCTCTATGTGAGCACGCCCTATAACCAGGTGGCCGCGCTCGAGGCCGACACCGGGCGCGAGCTGTGGCGCTACAACCCGGAGTCCTACAAGGACGGGCAGCCGGCCAGCGGGCAGGGGTTCGTCCACCGCGGCGTGGCCGCCTGGCGGGACGGAGACCACCTCCGCATCTTCCTCAACACGCGGCATCGCCTCATCGCGCTCGACGCGAGAACCGGCCAGCCTGTCACGACCTTCGGCCGGAACGGCGAGATCGACCTCACCGAGGGCCTCGTCTGGAACGTGAACAGGAAGCACTACGCGCAGACGTCGCCGCCGGTCGTCTACAAGAACGTCGTGATCCTCGGCAACGGGGTTGGAGATCGTCTCTCCTACAAGCAGGATCCGCCCGGCGACGGGGTCGTAGAAGCGGGCGA
>CAZLBU010000046.1:4247-4524 GCA_964557815.1 uncultured Bifidobacteriaceae bacterium
CGCCTTCGACGCGCGCACCGGGCGGCAGGTCTGGACATTCCACACCATCCCGCAGCGCGGCGAGTTCGGGAACAACACCTGGGACAACGGATCGTGGCGCTTCACGGGCCACACGAACGTCTGGCCGCCGTTCAGCCTGGACGAGGCGCGCGGCCTCGTCTACCTGCCGGTGTCCACGCCCAGCAACGACTACTACGGCGGCCGGCGACCCGGTCAGAACCTCTTTGCCGAATCGATCGTGTGCCTCGACGCGACCACCGGGAAGCGCAAGTGGCAC
>CAZLBU010000046.1:4534-8850 GCA_964557815.1 uncultured Bifidobacteriaceae bacterium
CGTCCACCACGGGCTGTGGGACTACGACCCGCCCGCCGCGCCCATCCTGGTCACCATCACGGTGGACGGCAGGCGCATCGACGCTGTCGTGCAGCTCACCAAGCAGGGCTTCGCGTTCGTCTTCGATCGCGTCACGGGCCGTCCGGTGTGGCCCATCGAAGAGCGACGCGTACCGCAGAGCGACGTGCCCGGCGAGACGTCGTGGCCCACGCAGCCCTTCCCGACGCGCCCGCCCGCGTTCGAAGCACAGGGCGTCACCCTGGACGATGCGTTCGACCTCACGCCGGAGTTGAAGGCCGCGGCGCAGGCCGAGATGAAGAAGTACCGAATGGGGCCGCTCTACACGCCGCCCACTGCAGACGGCACCATCGTGCGGCCCGGCGTGTGGGGCGGCGCGAACTGGGGCGGCGGCGCGTTCGATCCCGAGACGGGGATGCTCTACCTCAAGAGCGCGCAGAGCCTGGCCGTCTTTTCGATCCAGAAGTTCAACCCGGCAGATGTCCCGCCCGAGCGCAAGGGCGAGGTGGACGCCGAGTACGTCCAGCGGAGCCTGCCGCCGGTGTTCATGAACGGCATCCCGCTGACGAAGCCGCCGTATGCGCACCTGGTGGCCATCGACCTGAACAAGGGCGACATCGCGTGGAAGGTGCCGTTCGGCGATCAGCCGGAGCTGCGCAAGCACCCGGCGCTCGCCGGCGTGAAGCTGCCCGATCGCCTCGGCGCGCCCGGCCCTGCCGGCGCCATCGTCACGAAGGGTGGGCTGGTGTTCATCGGGAGCGGCGACACGTTTCTCTACGCGTTCGACAAGGCCACGGGGCGTGAGATCTGGCGGGCCCCGCTCGCCGAGGCCGCGCAGGCCACGCCGATGACGTTCATGGGGAAGTCGGGGCGGCAGTTCGTCGTGATCGCAACGGGGCGTGCGGACAAGACCGCTCTCGTCGCGTTCGCGCTGGAGTAGTCGCCGGAGAGCCTGGGGTCGTTGCGGGAGAGAGTCGAGAGGGCGGTGGGGACTCGGGCTCTACCACCGGCTCGTCGCCCGAGCCAGCGACAAGCCTTGCAGCCCAGCGTCCACCCGGCGCCCCAGGCCGAGCTCGGCCCGGACGGCGTTCTCCCGCTGGATGGCGCACGCCTGGCTGGCGCGCTCGCCCTCGGCGGGGTCCGCGCAGCGGCCGGCGAGGGTGCCGGACAGCAGATACGGAAGGGCGTGGCCGTAGACCTCGTGGACCAGGATGCGGTCCAGGTCCGCATCGTGCTCGCCTGGGAGCGAGCCGATCCGCGCGTGCACGTCGGCGATGAGCGGCAGGTTGACCACCACGACCACCGCGTTGACGCGGACACCGTCGTGCGCGATGGGCATGGCTTCAGCGAGGAGGCCGGAATCGATTCCCGCACCGGACCGCCCCTCAACCACGGATGGGTGCACCTGGTCGGGCGTCAGCACGATCACGCGACGGCCGAGCTTACCCGCGGCCTCCACGGCCTCGCGCCACAAGGCACTGCCCGCCGCGATGCGATCCAGCCGGGCCCGCAACGTAGGGTGAGTGGCCTGCAGCGGCTCGCCCATTGACGCAACGGACCGGGCCGGTGCAGTCCCCTGCCCCAGCGTCGGCACCGACGCCATGACGAGTCCCAGGACCACGAGTGCGAGACGGGCTCTCCAGCCGGACATTACGCGCCTACCATCGTCGTGCAACGACGAAGTAACGGTAACATTTCGTGCGTGTTACTTCTATGTGCTTTTCGGACGATCCCGGGCTGGGAATCAGCCGCGGCGAGCCGGATGCCGGCGCATAATTGAACGGATCCAGTTCACCCCCGGGAGGCAAGGTTTTGGCGAAATCACAGAAGAAGGATGCCGCGGCCGGCACGCTGGCGGACCAGGTGGCCGAGTTCATCGGCCGGACGATGGGCGAGTTGCTGAACAGGAAGGACGCGCTGGCGAAGCAGATGGCGGAGGTCGACAGCCAGATCGCGGAAGTGGGCAAGCGCGTGTCGAAGCAGTTCGGCGCCTACATGCCGGCCACGACCCGCCGTGCCCGCGTCAGGAAGACCGTGGCGAAGAAGACGCGCGCCGCGAAGCGCGCGGTCCGCGAGATCTCGGAGGAGACACGCGCGAAGATGGCCGAGGCCGCGCGGAAGCGCTGGGCGAAGACCCGCGGGAAGAAGGCGTAGCGGCAATGCGGACTTTCGTCTTCGGGGCGGCCGTCCTCGCCGCCCTTGGTGCCCCTCTCACCGTGAGCGCGCAGCAGCCGCCGGCTGCAGGCGCGTCCACGGACAAGCCGTTCGTCGCGGGCACGCCGCTCAAGCTCTCACCGAACACCAAGGTCTACGGCAGCTTCCGCTTCGCCGAGAGCGTCTCGTACGACGCGGAGCGGGATCTCTACGTGGCCGTCAACGCCGGCATGCCGCAGGAGGTGGCGCCGAACGACGGCTACGTCTCGCTGGTGAACCCCGACGGCTCGGTGCACACGCTGAAGTGGATTGGCGTCAACCGCAACGGGCTCACGCTGAACCATCCGCTGGGCAGCCATATCGCCAACGGGATGCTCTACGTGGCCGACATCGACACCATCCGCTGGTTCGACATGAAGACGGGCGAGCCGCGCGGAAGCGTGCCCGTGCAGGGGGCCACGCGCATCAACGACATCGAGGTGGCAAAGGACGGGACCATCTACGCGACCCAGACCGCGCAGCCGGGCAGCGGCGTCTACCGCATCTCACCGGGGGGCCAGACGACGGTCTTCGCCAGCGGCGCGCCGATCAACCTGCCGAACGGCATCACCTTCGATGCGAAGGGGAACATCGTCGTCGTGAACATCGGCTCGGCCGACGTGCTCACCTACTCACCGGACGGGAAGCTCCTGGCTACCGAGCAGTCCACGCACGCCGGCAACGACGGCATCGTGGTGCTGGCCGACGGGACGAAGTACGTGAGCAGTGTGCGCGAGGGCTTCGTGGCGCGCATCCGGCCGGGGCAGAAGGCCGAGGTCGTCGCGTCGGGCATCCCGAGCGCGGCGTCGATGACCTACGACTCGAAGCGGAACCGGCTCGTCATTCCGATGAACGACGGGAACGCGATCGCGATTGTGGAGTTGAACCAGCCCTGAGCCGGGGCTGCGGTGGTAGGCCAACCCGTGAGAACGGGTTGGCGCGCCCTGCACGACTCGAGCCCGCTGACACTTCGCGGAGCGAAGGGTCGCGTGAACTGGAGGCTGCGGTGGTAAGCCATCCCGCCGTAGCTCGCGAACGCGAGCGAAGGCGGATGGCGCGCCCTGCACGACTCGAACGTGCGACCTCCTGGTTCGTAGCCAGACGCTCTATCCAACTGAGCTAAGGGCGCGAAGACTTCTGATCCTAGCACAGGAGCCTCCCGGGCCGGCAAGCCCGCGCGCACGACGTCGCGGGCCGGTGTGGCTGGCCGGCCGGTGCACAGCCACCAGACGAATCACTCGCCCCGGTGAGGACGGAGCGACGCCGGCACCCTGCGGACAGGCCGTCCACGATTTACGCAGCCAGCACCGCAGGCAAGACGGCCGCGAGGCTTGATGCCGAGCGGGTCGCGAATACCGATCCGGAGGTGCTGGATGCCGGCCTGGGAGCCGGGTGCTGGCGGCGCTCCGTCCTCGCCGGGGCGAGCGTGCGTAACGGTCGGGGCTGACTCAGCGCGTCAACCCATGCCCCGCCGGGAACAGCCCCGGCAGCGAGATGGGCAGCTTCCCCGTGATCGGCGCTTCGCCGGCCAGCGCACGAACCGCGCTCTCCTCCGCCAGGTCCGAGAAGTCGTAGGTGAGCAGCATGGCCGGCACGTCAGGCACGGTGGCCGCGACGTAGGGGTTGCCGAAGAACACCGCCGCCATCGGTTGCGACCGCTGCCGCGTGCCGCGCGCCAGGTCCTGGAGCAGGCGCACCACGCCCGGACCGAGATCCTGCCGTCCGCTTCCCGAGGCCGCGCGCACGAAGACGCCGGCCACCACCGCGTCGAAGCGGCCGGCCATCGCGCGCACGAGGTCCAGCTCGTTCTGCGTCGAGCGGTCCGAGACTTCGACCGCCTCCGTCGCCGCCCAGCGCTTCTTCATCTCCGGGATGATGGTCCGGCTCGGCGCGGCGATGCGCCAGCCCGAGGGGTAGTCCAGAACCGAGAGGTACAGCACGCTCGCCCCGGGCGGCAGGCGCAGGGGCACGCGGGTCGCCTCGTCCTTGATCAGCGTCACGGCCTTCTCCGCAATCGCGCGCGCCACCGCCTGGTGCTGTCGGCTCCCGACGATGGTGGGGACGGACTCCATCGAGACCGTGCGCGTGCGATGGAGCCCGAGGCG
>CAZLBU010000046.1:8860-13075 GCA_964557815.1 uncultured Bifidobacteriaceae bacterium
GCTTCACCGACGCCTCCACCTGCGCGCGCTCGATCTGCCCGCCCTCGACCGCCGCCGTCAGCGCCCGGAACGCCGCGGCCGGGTCCGGCGTGTCCAGCACCAGGTCCGCACCTGCCGCCACCGCCTTCACCGCCGCCTCGCCCGCCGGCATCATGCGCGTGATGGCGTCCATCTTCATCGAGTCGGTGACGATGAGGCCGGGGAACGCGAGTTCGCGGCGCAGGAGGTTCGTGATGACGGGTCGGCTGAACGTCGCGGGCCCTTTCTCCGCATCGAGCTCCGGCAGCTCGATGTGCGCCACCATCGCCGCGGCGGCGCCCGCCGCCATCCCCGTGCGGAAGGGCGGCAGTTCCGTGCTGTTCAGCCGCTCGCGCGGGTGTGTGATGATGGGCAGCCCCAGGTGCGAGTCCACCTCCGTGTCGCCGTGCCCGGGGAAGTGCTTCAGCGTGGCGAGCATGCCGCCCTGCTGCAGCCCGCGCACGTAGGCTGCGACGAGCGCACCCACCTTCGCGGGATCCTCACCGAACGAGCGCGTGTTGATCACCGGGTTTCGCGCGTTGTTGTTCACGTCGGCCACGGGCGCGAAGTTCACGTGCACGCCCATCGCGCGGCCCTCGATCGCGGTGAGCCGCCCGGCCTCGAACGCCAGCTGCTCGTCACCCGCGGCGCCCATTGCCATGGCTCGAGGAAACCGCGTGGCGCCCCCGATGCGCATGCCTGCCCCGAACTCGAAGTCCGCCGAGGCGAGGAGCGGCACCGGAGCCACCGCCTGCAGACGGTTGAGCGTCGCCGCGAGCGCCAGCGGCTGGCCCAGGATCACGGTGCCGTACGACGGGTTCAGCAGCACCCGCGGCGCGGGCTCGACGCCGCCGAAGGCGATGACGGCGCCCGCGTGGCTCTCCTGCATCGCGCGCACGAGCTCGTCGAACTCGTCGCTGTCGGTCGGCAGATACGTGGAGTTGAACGCCGGCGCGATGAGCTGGCCGATCTTCTGGTCCCACGTGAGCTTCGCGAGCGTTTGCGTGACCCACCGCTGCGCCTCGCGGTCGAGCGGCGCCTGCGCAGAAGGAATGGCGAGGAGGCAGGCGGACAGCAGAGCGATCGTCCAGGAAGCGCGCACGGCGCTATCGTAGCTCACCGACGGCGTGGGACAACGCCGTGCGCGATCCGGACACGCCCGTTACGGAACGACGACCATCAGCTCCTCGGAGGGGAGACTGCCGCCGAACTCGTTTCCTCCGCGGAGGCGCAGGTAGTAGGTGCCTGAAGGCACGCCTAGGAACGTCACGGGCGTATCCGGGCCGAGGTACAAGGACAGGTCGGTCCGACCGGGCGCAAAGCCCGCTTCGAGCACGAAGTGAGACGCGCCGCCAACGTTCTCGAAGTGAAGCGTCACGTCGTGCCCGGCCACGTCCGCGCGCAGGCGGCGCGGTGCGCCTGGAGCCGTGCGCAGGGCGCCCGCGCACGTGGTGAGACTCGGCGTGATGGGCACGGGGCCCTGGCTGGCCAGCGGTTGGCCGTCAAAGACGGTGAGCGAAACCGGCGGCGCCCCGTAGTAGTCCGAACCTCCGGTCATCACGTAGATGCGGCCGGTGTGCGGGCTGACCTGCCAACGGACCCCGCAGGGCCCGGTCCCCGGGAACGGGACCGCGCCGAGGCGTCCAAGATTCGGGTCGAACACAGAGAGCGTCGCGTCGAAGAGCGAGGTGGCCCCCTCAACCATCAGCCACGCCCTCGTCTCGTCCCAGGCCATCGTCCTGAACGCCGGCGCCGAAGCCGCGGCGACCAGCGCGCCGGTGGCGGTGTCGTAGGCTTCGATGGTCGAAGGGTCGTAGCCCCACCCCCCCACGGCTGCAAAGACGCGAGTCCCGTCGGACGATACCTCGATGGCTGCCAGCCGAGGGACCGTCGCGGCGACCCGGGTTGCCGGCGGCTCCACGCGCAGGTCGATGGCGACCACCTCTGACCGCACGCCGGCAGGCGGGCAGGTCCGGACGAACAGCACGTTGGCGGCCGCGTGCCGCACGAGGGGCTCGGCCGCGCCAAATCCGCACGCGGGCATCGTGAACAACCGTCGGCTTCCGCCGGAGGTCACCTCGAAGGCGAGGACGTCGATGTCCGCGGGCGACCCTGGCGACGGCGCCGCCACGAACACGCGCGGGCGCGCGACGTCCACCGCCACCACCCACGCCCCGGCCGGGAGGGAGCGAATCGCCCCCGTCCTGAGATCCACGATGCTGGAACCGAAGACGGCGTACCGGCCCCCACCAGCCAACGGCAGGTGAAGCCCCTGACTCGAGCCAAGCACCTGACCGAGGTGCCCCATCGCACCGACTTCGACACCCGAGTCCCAGCTGCCTATGAAGAGACGATCCTGTGCCCGGGCAGTCGCGGGCGTGCCCGCGAGGATCAACGCACATACAACGCCGACGGCCAACCGCATGATGTCTGCTCGCTCTCTCCGGGGGAGCGTCCACCGGGACGCTGCGCGGTAGACTAACAGAAGCGATGTCTTCCGCAGAACACCGCGCCAAGGCGCCAGCCAGCATCCGCTGCTACGTCGTCACCGTGAGCGACACGCGCACGGAGGAAACCGACACCGGCGGCAAGGCCGTCGTCGATCTCCTGACCGCCGCCGGCCACACCGTCATCGCCAGGCGCATCGTCCGGGACGAGCCCGAAGAGGTGGCCGCGCTGGTGAAGCTTCAGGCGGCGATGGAGCACGTGGACGTGATCGTCACCACCGGTGGCACCGGCATCACCCGGCGCGACAGCACGTTCGAGGCCATCGACGGCCTGCTCGAGAAGAAGCTGCCCGGCTTCGGCGAGCTGTTCCGCATGCTCAGCTTCCAGGAGATTGGCCCCGCTGCCATGCTGAGCCGGGCCTGCGCCGGCACCTGCCGCGGCAAGGTGGTCGTCGCGCTCCCCGGCTCCGAGAACGCCGTACGGCTCGCCATGACGCGCCTGCTCGTGCCCGAACTGGGACACCTGGTCGCCGAGACCCGCCGATGACGATGAGACCGTTCACGAGCACGATCTCGATTGCCGAGGCCCACGCGATCATCGCGGAGGGCATGCCCGCCATCGAACGCCGCGAGCGCGTGCCGTTGTCAGCCGCCTCGGGCCGCGTCGTCGCTGCCGACGTCGTGGCGACATTCGACGTGCCGCCCTTCAACCGCGCCAGCATGGACGGCTACGCGGTGAAGGCCGAGGACACGGAGGGCGCCACGCGCGCCACGCCGCGCAGCCTGATGCTCGCGGGCCGCGTCTACACGGGCGACGTCCCCACGGTGGCCGTCACCCACGGCACGTGCGTGGAGGTCGCCACCGGCGCGCCGATGCCGGAGGGCGCCGACGCGGTGGTGATGGTCGAGGAGACGTCACTGGATGGCGATCGCGTGGGCATCCACGCGCCCGTCCGCGCCGGACAGAACGTCGGGCCACGGGGTGCGGACATCTCGACCGGACAGACCGTGCTCCAGGCCGGCGAGGTGCTGAACGCCAGCCGCGTCGGCGCGCTGGCCGCGCTGGGCCTGGCCGATGTGGACGTGTGGGCACGGCCGAGCGTGGCGATCCTCTCCACCGGCAACGAGATCGCGGAGCAGGGCCAGCCGCTCGCGCCAGGACAGATCTACGACATCAACCGCTACACGCTCTCCTCGGTGGTGAACGAGCACGGCGGCGTGGCCGCGCCCATCTCCACCGCGCGCGACACGCTCGAGGCGCTCGATCACGCCCTGGACGAGTGCCTCCGCCACGACCTCATCGCGTTCTCCGGCGGCAGCTCCGTGGGCGAGCGCGATCTCATCCTGGACGTCATCCAGCGCCGCGGCACGGTCCTCTTCCACGGCATCGCGGTGAAGCCAGGCAAACCGACGCTCTTCGGACATGTCGAGGGCACGCCCGTCTTCGGCATGCCGGGTTATCCGACGTCGTGCCTCTCGAACGCGTACATCCTGCTGGTGCCAGCTCTGCGCCGAATGGCGCGGCTGCCTCCCACGCTCCCGCGCACGATGCGGATGCCCCTCGCCGCGCTCGTGAAGTCGGTCGCCGGGCGTCATCAGTTCTACACGGTGCGCGTCGTGGACGGCCAGGCCGTACCCGCGTTCAAGGCGTCCGGCGACATCACCTCGATGTCACGGGCCGATGGCTACATCGAGATCCCCGCGGAGGTCACCGTCATCGAGGCGGGGACGGAGGTGGGGGTGACGTTGT
>CAZLBU010000047.1:0-8257 GCA_964557815.1 uncultured Bifidobacteriaceae bacterium
GCAGGCCGCCGAGCGCCACGCTGCCGTCAGCTCCGAGCGTGACGACGAAGAGGCCGCTGTGCCTGCGGGCGATCCGTCCGAGATCGTCGATGAGCGCAAGGCTCGGGCCCTGGAGGCCGAAGAACCCGATATCGATACCGGCAGCGATGCCGTCGACGAAGGCGGCTGGGGTGTCCACGTCGGAGAGGTCCAGAAAGTCCACGGCGCGAATCCCCGGACAGGGCGCGGCCATCATGGACTCGAAGAACGGGTAGATCTGGCGGTACACCGGCATGAAGAGCAGGTCCGCCGTCGCGACGAGCGCGCGTTCCGGCTCGCCGATGCGAAAGCCGCCCAGCACGCCAGCCTCGTATCGGAGGAAGCGCTTCTCTCCCGACGGCAGCTGGTCGATGTACTGAATCGAGGTGGCACCGGCACGCTCGACCACCGAGCCGGAGAGCCCGAGCCGGGCCATGGCGTCCCTTACGAGCCGCGACTCGGCGTCGGTGCCGAGGGCGGTCAGCACCAGGATCTCGTCGGACGCCCGGAACTCCTCGCGTGCATTGGCCGCGAAGTTCAACGCGATGCCTCCGGGCCGATCGACGCCGAGGTTGACGTAGCGGTCCACCCCGCAGTCGCCCGCGCAGACCACGCGCACGTCACGTACTCCCCGACGCCCGAGCCTCGCGCACGCGCACCATCAGCCGCCGCACCTGGTCGGGATTCACGTGCGCGCCGGTCTTCAGACTGGTGCCGACGATGGCGCCGTCGGCGGCGGGCATCAGGGCCGAGGCATTCGCCTCGTCCAGGCCGCTGCCCACGAGCACCGGCACCGCGCCGGCGCCCCGCCGCGCCTCCTGCAGGTCCCGCGCGCCGGGCGGTACTCCCGTGAGCGTGCCCGTGACGATGATGCCGTCGGCACCGTGCTCGCGGGCGAGGGCGGCCGACTCGGCCAGGGGCCGCGGCTGGATCATGCGGGCGTGCTTCACCTGGATGTCGGCGAGCACCAGGATGTCGCGGGCGCCGAGCCGCTCGCGGTACCTCATCAGGCCGACGGGGTCGATGGCCATTTCCCCACCGTACTCGGGGCGTGTCATGCGGTCCACGAAGTAATCCGTGCGGATGAAGCGCGCACCCGAGGCTCGGGCTACGGCCAGCGAGGCCTGCGGATCGTTCAGGAGAATTTCCACGCCGATGGGCACGTCGCCGGCCACCTCCACGAGCGCGCGGGCGATTGTGGTCATGCACGCGATGGTCTCGGGCGCGGCGGTCACGCGGTGCGGCTGGTCGCCATCGTTCTCCACGAGCACGCCGTCCACGCCGCCCGCGACGAGCGCGTCGAGGTCGGCCAGCGCGTGCCGCACGGCCGCCGGCAGCCCCGGCGACGCCGGATAGCCGGGGAGTGGCGGCAGGTGGATCACGCCAATGATGGGGATGGCGGCCGGGAAGAGCTCAACGAACCGTGCACGCGAGTTCGGCATGGGGTCCTCACCCGGAAGGCTTCGTGCCGTGCTTCGCGTGCTTCGTGTCCTTCGAAGTGTCCGTGAAACCGGGCCTACGGTGTCACCAGCCCCTTGAACTCGATGCGGATCTGCGGCCCCACCTTCAGCATGCCCAGCATCACCACCGGCGGCTCCACGCCGTAGGCGGTCATGTCGAGCCGCGTGTTGCCCTCCAGGGCCACGCCGTTGCCGGACGCCTTGACGACCACCGGAAGGGTGACGGGCTGCGACCGGCCCTGGATGGTCATCGTTCCCGCGGCCTGTGCACGATCCCCGGCGAGCTCGTACTTCTCGATCTGGTAGACGATCTCCGGGAACTGGTCGGGCTTCATCGCCTGCATCAGGTGCTCGGTCATCTCCGCGTTCGGGCACGTGAAGGCCTTGACGGGCACCCGGACGGTGGCGGACTTGACGCCGCTGCCGAAGCCGGGCACCGCGGGCCCGCCGCCGGGGCCGGGCGTGACGGTCATCGTTCCCTTCACGGTGCACGTCCACCCGCGGATGGTCGAGGTGCCCGACACGGTGAAGTCCAGGTTCGGCTGCTGCGCGTCGAGGGTGACGGCCCCGGCCAGCAGCGCCGCCAGAGCGATGGTCGAACGCGCGGATCGTGCGGTAGTCCTCTTCATCGGCCTTCTGCCTTCCGCCTTGTGCCTTCTGCCTTCACAACCCGAACCCCAGTCGATTCTGACGCGTCATGATGGGCACCTTTCCTTCCATGACGAACTGGCTGCCGATCTGATCGATCGCGGTGGTCCGCGTCTGCCGCATCACCATGCGGAACTCGTCCAGGAGGATCTCGATCACCTTGTCCACGCCCGGCTGCCCGAACGCGCCCAGGCCCCAGACGTAGGGACGGCCGATGCCCACCGCGTCGGCGCCGAGCGCGAGCGCCTTGAAGATGTCGGCGCCGCGGCGCACGCCGCTGTCGATGAACACCGGCACGCGGCCCTTCACGCCCGCGACGACCTCGGGCAGGCAGTCGATGGTCGAGCGGAGGCTGTTCTCGGCGCGACCGCCGTGGTTCGAGACGAAGACGCCGTCGGCGCCGTGCTCCACCGCCAGCTCCGCCTCCTCGCGCGTGACGATGCCCTTCAGCACCACCTTCATGGGCGTGGCGTCCTTCAGGCGCTTGACGTAGTCCCAATCAAAGGGATGGCGCGGGCCGGCGGGGCCCTCCACGCCACGGTGCATGGGCCGCCGATAGTCCGGCTTGTGGTTGTGGCAGTTCTGGCAGAGCGCGCCGGTGTAGCCCTCCCGGCCCAGCGCACGCCGGTTGAGTTCCCGGTTGCTGCCGCCCAGAAGGTCGATGGTCCACACGAGGACGGGGCAGCCAAGGCCCGCGACCTTCTTGATCGTGCGTTCCGTGATGCCCCAGTCCGGGTTGGCATAGAGCTGGAACCAGTGCGGCTCGCCACGTGCCTCGGCGATTTGCTCATAGGACTGGGAGCTCTGGTGCGATTGGATCTGCAGGATCCCCCTGGCGCGCGCGGCCCTGGCGGCGCCGCTCTCGCCCTCGGTGTGGTACGCCTCGAGCGCGGCCACCGGGCAGAGGAACAGCGGTGTATCCCATCGCCGTCCGAAGAGCGAGACCGACGTGTCGAGCTTCGCGACACTCGCCCCCAGCCGGCGGGGCCTGAGCTGGAGACGCATGAACCCTTCCCGGTTCGCAACCCTCGTCTCGAGGTCGTCGACACCCATGTGGAGGTACGCCCAGTGCACCGGCAGGTTGTTGGCGTTGGCCACCCGCTCGAAATCCCACACGTTCATGGCTTCGTCCGCCGACTCGATCAACTGGCCACCGAACTGATCGTCCAGCGCGTGCGCCCCGGGCATCTCCGTGCCGCCCGCCTGCTGCTGGTACGTGATCACCTGACCGCACTCCGGGCAGAGCGTCCGGGCCGGCAGGCCTGCGTGCGTTGCGCGGTGTCCCGCCTCGCGCTCGATTGCCTGGCGCCAGTCCGCGGCGAGGACTGGGTAGGCGAGGGCGAGCAGGGGACTGGCGGCCAGGAACTGGAAGAAGCGCCGGCGGCTTTCGCGATTGACGGCTGCGTTGGTGCGTGCGGTGGGTGTGGGCATACGCTTCGTCCTGTCCGGATGCGGGAACGGTCCGCTAGTATCTGGTATTCGGTTCCTCCGGGCAACAGGAGTCCTCGATGAAGCGACTGCGGGCGGAAGACGTGAAGCGGGTGGTGGGCGCCGCGAGCGAGGCCCTGACGGCGGTGCTCGAGACGCGGAGCAAGGTGATCGAGCCCGACATGCTGAATTCCGCAGGCAGCGTCAGCGCGGAGTGGTACGTGGAGACGCTCTGGCACTACCTGGCGAAACGGTCGCTGCTCCAGGGGGTCAGCAGCCTGGACGTCGAGTTCAGGCAACCTGCGCGCCCCGTCGACCGGCAGCTCCACTACGCCGTGCCGCACCCCGAGGCCGACGCCCTGGTGATGGCGTTTCACGTGCTTCGAAAGGCCCGGGAAGGTGCCCGTCGCGTTCATCCGGGTGAACCGGGATGCGCGCCGGCGCCGGCGCGGCGTGGCGCCGGACGCGCCGTACCACCCGTACGGGATCGAGGTGCGGCGCCGGCACTTGAACAGCCTCAAGCGCGTGTCGTGGCACACGATGGTGTCGGTGATCATGGACGTGGCCCGGCGGGGCGCGCAGTTCGCGGACACGCGCTTCGATCGGCTCGACCGGACGCTGCTGTACATCGTGCCGCGGTTCACGTTCACGCCGCTGGCCGATGCCGCCGCCGAGGACAACCTGTTCATCTACCCCGAGTTCGGCCTCGCGCAGCCGTGGGTGAGGGGCAGGACGTCGGCCGCCGCGAGGGTGACGTTCTGGGCCGTGGCCAACGAGGCTCCATGGCCGATTGCCGAAAGCGTGGTGACGGTCGTGCGCACGAGCCTCGTCGACGGCGTGCGAAAGCCGGTAGACGAGCAGGGGCGGACGGTGGCAAAACCGGGGACGGCGGTGGCGTAGGGCCTTCGGCAGGCGCCCTTCGGGCGTGGGCCTGCGGTGAGCGGCCCTTCGGGCCGTGGGATTTGGCGCGCCGGCGCCAATCAAACCGCAGCACGCCGCGCGCGGCCTCTCAGGCGCCGAGGCGCGCTGCGACGAACTCGAGCGCGGCCCGCACGGCCTCGCGGGAGCCGGAGCTGTCGTCCATGATGTCGAAGGCATGGGGGCCGCTGTGGTGGTTCACGAGCGTGATCGGCCGGTTCTCTCGAAGGGCGTGCGCGACGAAGCCGTCCAGGGCGTCATTCAGGCCTGGCATCTCGTCGCGGCCGGCCCTGGCGATGAGCAGGGGCAGGTCGGCGGGCACGTCGCGGACCGTCCGCCCGGTGGCCGGTGCGACGAACCGAAACCTCGCGGCCGCGTCGCCCACGTCGGTGTGCCCGTCGAGATCCAGCATGTAGCCGTACAGCAGCGCCGCACACGCCACATCCGGTTCGTCCATCAACAGGCCCAGCGCGTTCGGCACGTTCCCCGAGCACGACCATACGCCGATGCGTCCGGCATCCAATCCGAGCCCGGCGGCGTTGTCGCGCAGGTTGTGGAGAAGTGTGCGGGCGTCGGCCGCGGGCTCACGGCACTCGTAGGTCACTCCCGCGATTCCCTGCATCGCCACGAGCCGGCCCCAGCACGCGTACGAGGCCATGTCTTTTGCCTTGCAGCCGATCAGGCGCTCCATCCCGAGGTCGTTGTAGCCGGTGACGAACAGGACGACCGGCCACGCGCCGCGGCCGCTGGCCGGAGGCTCGTAGATGTCGAACGACAGCGGCTCACCGGTCGAGCCCCGATACGTGAGGCCATGGCGCACCCGAACGGCGTCCTGGCCCTCGATTTCGTACACGACCCTGCGGCTCGCGACGTCCGCTCGCGCGGTCTCGCTCATGACGGCCCCCGTGTGCAAAAGAAAAAGGCCCTCGGGTGAGGGCCTTCAGGTGATGGACGGAGACCACCATATCGCGCCGGCGCGTGGAGGCGCAAGCAGGATCGCGGGAACACGTTGGACACGAGCCAACCCCAGAACCCCAGAACCCCAGAACCTCAGAACCAACCCCTCCGCCAGCGTAGAATCCACCAATGCCCCTCTCCCGCAGGGCGTTTCTCGCGGCCGTGGGTGCCGCCACCCTGACAGCCCCGGCGCGATCCTCGGCGCGCGCCCGGCGCGCGCCAGCCATCGACGCCGCGCGTCTGAGGCGGCGGCTGGAACAGCTGTCCACCTTCGGCCGGCCGCCGCAGGGCACGTTCGACTCCGGCGTCAGCCGCGTGGCCTACTCCGACGCCGACATCAGGGCGCGCGCGTGGCTGATGGACGAGATGCGCGGCGCCGGCCTTCGGCCAGTCATCGATCCTGCCGGCAGCATCTTCGCGCGCTGGGGCCCGGACAACGGCCGGCCACCCATCCTGTTCGGATCCCACATCGACTCGGTGCCGGGCGGAGGGAACTTCGACGGCGACCTGGGCTCCCTCGCGGCGCTCGAGGTGATCCAGGCCTGCCAGTCCGCCGGTGTCACGCCCCGGCGACCGCTCGAGATGGTGATCTGGGCGCACGAGGAGAGCACGGCCTTCGGACGCGGTACGGCGGCGAGCCGCATCGCGGCCGGAGACCTGAAGGCGGGCGATCTCGACCAGGTGTGGAACGGCCTCCCTCGCGCGGAGGCGATCCGGAAGATCGGCGGGGACCCGTCACGGATCGATGGCGCCGTGCGCCAGGCAGGCGCGTGGCACAGCTACCTCGAGCTGCACATCGAGCAGGGCGGCACCCTGGACCGCGCGCGCGTGCCCATCGGCATCGTCGAGGGCATCGTGGCCATCCACCGCTACGACGTGGACGTGGTCGGCTTCGCCAATCACGCCGGCACCACGCCGATGGACGAGCGGCAGGACGCCCTGCAGGCGGCGTCGAGGCTGGTGCTCGCGGTGCGCGAGCTGGTGACGGCGCGGCAGGGGCCGCAGGTGGGCACCGTCGGCCGCCTCGACGTCGAGCCCAATTCACCCAACGTCGTGCCGGGCCGCGTGCGCCTGAGCGTGGAGTTTCGCGACCTGTCGGAGGCGACGCTGGCCGCCATGGGCGAGGAGCTGCGCGCGCGCGCCGACGCCGTTGCGCGCGAGACTCGGACCTCGATCACCGCCACGCTCGCGACGACGAACCCGCCCGCGCTAGCCGATGCCGGGGTCCAGGCGGCCATTGCCCGCGCCGCCGATGCCGCCGGGCTCGACGCGCGCCGCCTCCCGAGCGGTGCCGGGCACGATGCGCAGATGATCGCGCGCCTGTGCCCGATGGGCATGATCTTCGTGCCCAGCATCGGTGGCATCAGCCACTCGCCGAAGGAGCGCACGGCCTGGGACGACTGCGCGCGAGGCGCAGCGGTGCTGCTCGGCGCCGTGCTGGATCTCGATCAGCACGCCAGCGTATAGCCGAGAACCCCAGAACCCCAGAACCCCAGAACCCCAGAACTATTCTTCCCTGAGCGCCTGCATGACGTCGATGCGCGATGCGCGCGCGGCGGGTACCAGCGAGGCCACCAGTGCCGCCGCCACCAGCACGCTGGCCGCCGCCGCCACGGGAAGCGCATCGGGAATGCGGATGGCGGTGATGTAGCCGCCCACGAGCCGCACCAGGACCAACCCGCCGACGACGCCACTGACGATGCCGGCCGCGGCGATGACGGCGCCCTCGCTCAGCACGCGCGCGAGCAGGTGCCGCGGCTCGGACCCCACGGCCAGCCGCACCCCGAACTCGCGCGTCCGCGCGCTCACCGAGAAGGCCAGCACGCCCGCCACACCCACCACGGCGATGAGCAGCGCCACGCCCGCGAAGCCGCCGAAGACGAGCGCGTTCAACCGGTCCGGCGCCAGCACTTCTGCCCGCACATCCTCGAGTGTGGCCGCCCGCTCCACCGGCTGATCCGGCGCCAGGTCGCGAATCAGCTTGGTGATCGGCGGCACCAGGGCGTAGGGGTCGGCTTTCGTGTGTACGAACAACCGTCCGCCGCCGAACTCCTGCCCGAGCGGGTGGTACACGGTCATCGCCGGCCCCGGCACGACGTTTTCGTCATCTACGTCGGCGGCGACGCCGACGATCCGCCGCCCGCCGGTGCTGATGCCGACGAACTTGGTCACCGGATCGGTCCACATGAGATTCCGGTTCACCGCGTCAGCCGTGTTGAACATCCGGCGCGCGACGCTCTCGCTGATGATCACCACCGGCTCGCTGCCTTCGCGGTCGGCATCGTTGAAGTCGCGTCCGGCGATGATCGGCACACCGAGTGCCGCGAAGAACCCGGGGGACACCGTCCGGAATCGCGCCCGCGGATCCTCCTCGCCGTTGGCCTTCGGGTAGCCCTCGACCGTGAACTGGAAGCCGGGACCGAAGGTGTTCGCGTCGCGCCACGGAACCACCGTTCCGATCACCACCTGCTCCACGCCCGGCAATTCCCCCACCCGCCGGAGGATCTCGCGATAATAGGCCGCGACTTCGGCCGTCTTCCGCTCGAACGACACGGGGATGTGCAGGGCCAGCACCTGGCGCATGTTGAATCCGGTGTCGGCGCGCTGCAGCGTCACGAGCGTGGTCACCAGCATCCCCGCGCCGGCGAGCAGCACGAACGACGCGGCAATTTGTGTCACCGCGAACAGGCGCAACCGCCGGTTGGTGCCCGTGGTGATCCGAACCCCGCCCCCGGAGAGGCCGAACCCGTTGGTGGCGTCCGACGAGGGCAGGCGCGGCACGAAGGCCAGCAGCACATAGCTGCGCCAGCGGAAGAGCCAGCCTCCGT
>CAZLBU010000047.1:8267-11002 GCA_964557815.1 uncultured Bifidobacteriaceae bacterium
GCCAGCGCGAGGACGACGCCCACCCACAACAGGCTGCTGCTCACCGTGAGGTCCAGCGCGCGCACCGAGAAGCGTGAGGCGTAGCGCGCCAGGATCGCCACCATGGGCCGCGCGATGAGGACGCCCAGGAGGGCGCCCGCGCCGCACAGCACAAGGCTCTCCGCGAGCAAGGTCCGCCGGAGCGCGCCGGCGCCCGCGCCAAGGGCCGCGCGAATGGCCAGCTCGCCCTCGCGGCGCACGGAGCGCGCGAGGATCAGGTTGGCCACGTTCGAGCACGCGATGACGAACACCAGCGCCGAGGCCGCAAGCAGCACCAGCAGCACCGTGCGCGCCGACGCCGTGATCTGGTCGCGCAGCCGCACCGCGTCGATGCGGAAGTTGGCGTTGGCGGGGTAGGCCTCGGAGTGCTCCACGACCATCGCGCCGTGCGCCGCGCGCAGTTCCGCCCGCGCCTGCTCGATGTCCGCGCCGGGCGCCAGCCGGCCGAAGAGCTCCGTCATCCGGTGCACGCGCCCGTCCACCATCGTCGCGTCCAGGTGGTGCGGGCTGGTGACGACGTTGGCGATGATCTCGGTCTCTGCGGGATAGGGCACGGAGGGCTGGAGGACGCCGATGATGGTCGCGGACCGATCGGCAAGTCGGATGACCTTCCCGATCACCGTGGGATCACTGGCCAGCGACTCCGACCAGAACCGGTGCGTCAGCACCGCCACGCCCGCCGCCTGCGGCCCGTCGTCGGTCGCGTCGATGAGCCGGCCCAGCACCGGCCGGAGGCCCATCACCTCGAAGTAGCTGCCGCCGACCACGCCGGAGCGGACGACGCGGGGCTCGCCGAGGCCCACCATCGTGAACTCGATGGTGGAGAAGTCGCCGAACGCGCTGAGCGACGTCACGCGCGCCTGCAGGTCCCGGAGCTCGGGAATCGAGAACGCCATCTGCCGCACCGAGGCCGGGCGCGCTCTGACGGATGTAGATGAGCCGGTCCTCGTCGCGGTTGACCAGCGGTTTCAAGAGCACCCCTTCCACCACCGTGAAGATGGCGGCATTGGCGCCGATGCCGAGCGCCAGGGTGAGGATCACGGTGATGGTGAGCCCCTTGACCCGGGCGAGGGAACGAAGCGCGTACCGGAAATCGGTGAGCAGGCTCATGGAGTCCTCTTCAACGTTCGAAGGCTGGATATTTACACGGTCGCCAGGAAGCGCGCCAGCCGGTTGAGCGTCTGGTGTGCGCCCTCGTAGGCGCCGAACTGCCTGAACACGAGCTCGCGGGCGTCGGCCGAATGGAACACCGCCCGCATGGTGATCCGCGTGCGCGCGCCCATCTCGTCGAAGGTGACCGCGGCGCGGACCGTGTTGAGGATCTCGACGAAGACACCGCCGTCCTCGTCAGTGAGGCGCGACGTGAAGACCAGGCGCTCGGGCGCCGTGGCCTCGCGAACCGTTCCGGTCACCGCCTGGATGGACCCGTCCGGCGCGCGCATGTCGATGTACAGCGCGCCGCCGGGCCTGACATCCATCTCGGCACGCGGGGCCGTGAACTCGTGCGGCCCCCACCACTGCGCCAGGTGCCGCGGGTTGGTCCATACCTCCCACACCAGCTGGCGCGGCGCGTCGAACACGCGCGTCAGCACCAGGGTGCGAGGGGCGGACAGGGTCTCGCTCGGGTGGTTGCTAGTCTGCACGGCCACGGGGACGTCCTTTCTTCGATGACGCCTTTCTCTTCGCCTTCCTGCCCTGCGCCATCTGCGGCATCTGCGGCTTCTGCGGCTTCTGCGGCTCAGTCTGTGTCTGCAGCTGCGTCAGATATGCGTCGAGACGTTCCAGGCTCTGTTCCCAGAAGCTGCGGTAGCCCTCGAGCCAGTCCGACACCTCGCGGAGCGGCGCGGCATCGAGCCGGCAGCGGCGCCACTGCGCCTCGCGGCTGCGTGCGATGAGCCCCGCGCGCTCGAGCACCTTCAGGTGCTTCGAGACCGCGGGCATGCTCATCTCGAACGGCTCGGCCAGCTCCGTGACCGAGAGCTCGCCCAGCGACAGGCGGGCGAGGATGGCGCGCCGGGTGGGATCGGCGAGCGCGGCGAACGTCGTGCTGAGGTGGTCGGGGGTCATGATGAACCTCAGGGTTAATTAACAAATAAGTTAAATACAGGACCGGCGGCCGCGTTGTCAACTGCGGCGCGCCATCCCCTTGCAGACCGGCGGGACCAACGGTGTGACCGGCGCGGTGGGGAGGGCAGCCGGTGGCGGCCCTCGCCGCCTCGTGGCGGCTCCTCCCATCGGATTCCGATTCCTCCTGTGACGGCACGCGGTGCTGTCGCGGGGGTTTCATACATGAAGCGATTCATCGTGGCGGTCCTTGTGTGCCTGTGGTCCGGCTCCCTGCCGATGCCGGCGCAGGCCCAGTCGCTGGGCAGCTTTCGCTGGCAACTGCAGCCGTTCTGCAATGTCGTCACCGTCACGGTGACACCGAGCGGCGGTGTCTACCGGCTGGAGGGCACCGACGACCGTTGCGGCGCCGCGCAGGCGGCCTCGGTCATCGGCACGGCGTTCCGGAACGCCGATGGCTCGATCGGCATGGGCCTCAACATCGTCATGGCACCGGACGGGCAGCCCCAACCGGTGTCGGCCACGCTGTCGCTGTCGTCCTTGAGCGGCACCTGGAGGGACGAGTCGGGCCATGCGGGCGCCTTCGTGTTCACGCCGGGCGCGGGGAACGGTGGCAGCCCGCGGCCGTTGCC
>CAZLBU010000047.1:11018-13052 GCA_964557815.1 uncultured Bifidobacteriaceae bacterium
GGCGCTTCCCGCGGCGATTCGCCTCGCGGCGGATGGCGGTCTGGCCGCCAATGGCGCGGTCGGTACCGGCACCATTCCCGCCACCGGCGCGGGTTCCCGGCTGATGTGGTTTCCCGCGCGGGCCGCCATCCGGGCCGGCGACGTGGGGGAGGACCAGTGGGACGAGCCGAACATCGGCAGGAGCAGCACCGCGTTCGGTCACAACACCGTCGCCAGTGCATTTGCGAGCACCGCCATTGGCAACGCCGCGACCGCCAGCGGCTTTGGCAGCGTCGCGTTTGGCCAGGCAACCGTCGCGAGCGGGTTCTACAGCACGGCCATGGGTGACCAGACCGTGGCGAGCGGGCCCCAGAGCACGGCGCTCGGCGGCGGCGCGCACGCGACCGGCATCCAAAGCCTCGCGGCCGGGTCGGCCACCCTGGCATCGGGCGAGCACTCGACTGCGCTGGGACGCTTCAGCATCGCGAGCGGGCTCAACAGCCTGGCCGCTGGAGAGCGATCACAGGCGGACGGAGAGGGATCGGTGGCGCTGGGCTTGCGCGCCCTGGCCGGCGGTGCCGGCAGCGTGGCGCTGGGATCGGACGCGGCCACGCAGTCGGCCGCCTCTGGCTCCTTCGTTTTTGGCGATCGATCGACCACCACCCCTATTATCGGCTTCGCGCCCAACGAGTTCCTCGTGCGGGCCGCAGGGGGCGTCGCGTTCTACACGAATGCCGGGCTGACGACCGGGTTGCGGCTCGCGCCGAGCGGCAGCCAGTGGCTGGGGCTGTCTGACGTCCACTCGAAGCACTTGTTCCGCGACCTGCACGGCGAGGAGGTCCTCGGAAAGCTGGCCCGCATGCCCATCCGGGAATGGAGCTACACCGCGCAGGACGCCTCGATCCGTCACGTCGGGCCGACGGCGCAGGACTTCCGCGCGGCGTTCGGGCTCGGAGAGGATCCGCTTCGGATTGGGTCGATGGACGCCGATGGCATCGCGCTGGCGGCTGCCCAGGCCCTCGAAGCCCGCACGCGCGCGCTGCAGGAGGAGAACGAGGCCCTGAAAGCTGCGCTGGACGAGCTGCGGCGGGAGGTCCGGGAAATGAGAGGGGGACACCGGGACTGAGGTCCGGGGCTCCTGCGCGTCCATTGACGATTGCCTATTGGCGATTGAGCGATTCATTGGGCGATTGGCGATTGGGGCATTGAGGCATTCGCCAGGGTGCAGGCTCCGGTGATCCCCCGGCGTCGGAGCCGCGGGAGGCTGGCGGCTCGTCTCGGGACAGCTCGACACCAGGCTACTTCGGCGCCACCATCGGCACGTAATCGGCGAACACGTAGGCGAAGAGCATCGAGATCACGCCCATCGCCATCATCAGCATGACGCTGTGCTTGATGGTGAAGCGGAAGAGGCGGCTCTCGTCGGCCGCGGTCATTCCGGTGGCGGCCACCGCCACCGCGATGCTCTGCACCGAGATCATCTTGCCCATCACGCCGGCGGCGGAGTTCACCGATGCGGTGAGGACCGGATTGAGCGACAGCGCGTTGGCGGTGACGACCTGCAGGTTGCCGAAGAGCGCGTTGGCCGAGGTGTCGCTGCCCGTCAGGAACACGCCCAGCCAGCCGACGACCGCGCTGAAGAAGGGGAAGGCGACGCCGGTGGTGGCCAGGGCCAGGCCGAGGGTGGAGGTCATCCCGGAGTAGTTCATCAGGTACGCCAGGCCCAGCATCGACGCGATGGTCAGCATCGCGTAGGAGAGCTGCGCGAACGTCTCCTTGTAGAGCTTTCCGAACGTCGCCGGCCTGACGCCGAGGACCACGGCGGCGACGATGGTCGCCAAAAAGCATCCCGTGCCGGACGCGCTGAGCCAGTTGAGCGTGAACACCGCGGCGTAGGGCGCCGGCTCGGCAACGACGGGCGGGACCCGCGTGATCGCATTGTGCAGGCCCGGCACCATCACGCCGTTCAGCCCGGTGGGCGCCTTCGGGAGGAACGACGGCATCACGCCGTTGGTCCACGTGTCGATCGCCAGCTTGATCGCGGGCTCGCCCCAC
>CAZLBU010000048.1:0-12811 GCA_964557815.1 uncultured Bifidobacteriaceae bacterium
GATTGGGGATTGGGGATTGGGGCCCCGGGGCCGGGCCCTGAGGTCTTCGCAGGGCCGGTATGATACGCGGCGTGCTGCGCCGCCGGGTGATTTGTGTGCTGATCATCGTGTGCGGCTGCCTGGTCACTCCCGGCCGCCCGCGGGCGCATGATCTGGAGCGCACACGCGTGACGCTGGTGTTCCAGGCGGACGGGTCGTTCTCGCTCGACATCGCCAACGATCCGGAGTGGCTGCTGCTCAGGCTCGAGCCGTTTCTCGAGGACTACCCGGACATCCCGGTGCGCCCTTCCGCCGATCGCCTGGCGCCCCCGGATCGCGACGCGCGCCTGGCTGCGCTTGCACCGGTCATGCGGGATCGTATCGTGCTGTTCGTAGACGGACGCGAGATCCAGCCGCCCACCGTTGCCTACGTGCCGCCAGCCACACCGACAGCGCCCGATGGTACGCCCACCCCGGGGCGATACCGCCTGGAGGGTCGCGTGCCACCGGATGCCCGCCTCCTCCGCTGGTTCTACGGCATCGTGGCCGACCCCTACCCGTTGATCATCACTCGCGCGGACGGCCGGACATACACGGAATGGATTGGCGGAACGGTCTGGAGCCGGCCGATCGATCTCACCGGGCAGTTCGTCCCGCCGACACGCTGGGAAATCGTCACGCAGTACCTCGCCCTGGGCTTCACGCACATCCTCCCGAAGGGGCTCGACCACATCCTGTTCGTGCTGGGACTGTTCCTCCTGAGCACGCGGCTGAAGCCTCTGCTGTGGCAGGTGACGGCATTCACCGTGGCGCACTCCATCACGCTCGGCCTCTCCATCTACGGCGTGGTGGCGCTGGCGCCGGCGATCGTGGAGCCGCTCATCGCGCTGTCGATAGCCTACGTGGCCGTCGAGAACATGATCACTCGCCAGCTGCACGCCTGGCGGGTGCTGGTCGTGTTCCTGTTCGGGCTGCTGCACGGGCTGGGCTTCGCGGGCGTGCTGCGCGAGCTTGGGCTGCCGCGAAGCGAGTTCCTGACGGCGCTGCTGGCCTTCAACCTCGGCGTGGAGTGCGGGCAGTTGGCAGTGATTACCGTCGCAGCGCTGGCCCTGTGGCCGTTCATTCGCCGCCCGTGGTACCGCCAGGCCGTGGTCGTGCCCGCCTCGATGGCGATCGCGCTGGCAGGCGCCTACTGGACGGTGACACGGCTCGTGGCGCGCTGAAAGACCCCACCTGGAAACGGGCCTGAATATCATATGAATCAGGCCAGCGAATATGCGTCTATTGACATCACAGATGCATACGATCTAGGCTTTTACATGCGCACCACCTTGGATTTGCCGGAAGGCCTGATAGACGAGGCCCGCGACGTGATGGGGTTCACGTCGAAGACGGAAACGGTCGTGCACGCCTTGAAGGAAATGGTCAGGCGCAAGCGCCTGGAGGAGTTGAAGGGGATGTTCGGCAAGGTGAACATCGAGGTCGACATCGCCAGGTCCCGGCGCCGGCCCGTCGAAGCCTGATCTGGCTGGCCGTGGTCATCGTCGACACATCGGTGTGGGTGGCGGTCCTGCGCTCGTCAACCGCCCCAGAGGCGGCCCGGCTTGCCCAGTTGATTGACGCGGATGCGGTCGTCCTGCCACTGCCCGTCCGGGTGGAGTTGCTCTCGGGCACACCGGCGCGGGACCGCAAGGCGTTGAGGACCCGGCTGTCAGCGCTCGCGGTCGCCGTCCCCACCGACGAGACGTGGACCCTGGTCGAGCGCTGGGCCGAGTCCGCTGCCGACAAGGGGCACCGTTTCGGGGTTGGGGACCTCCTGATCGCCGCTTTGGCCGCGGAACGGACTGCGCTCCTCTGGTCGCTCGATCGCGACTTCGAGCGCATGGAGACGCTCAAGCTGGTGCAGCTGTACGGCTGACGCCGGCGACACTTCAGCGCGACGAACCGGCCGGAACGAACTTCTGCAGCCGCTGGCCGTACGTATCCGCCGCGTACACCGCACCGAGCGAGTCCACGACGATGCCGTGCACCCAGTCGAACTGGCCCGGCCCGAGTCCCTGCGAGCCCCAGGTCGCGACGAGCTTCCCGTCCGACAGCTGCATCTTGTGCACGCGCTCGCCCTCGTGGTCCGCGATGTACGCGAACCCGTCATCCCCCTTGCGCGAGATGCCGATGTCCCACGGGTACCACTTCTCGTTCTTGATCTCGCGGAGGTAGTTCAGGTCCTTGTCGTACACCTGCAGCCGCTTGTTCTCGCGGTCGATGATGTAGAGGTTCTCCTGCGCGTCCACGGCCAGCTTGTGCGGCAGCGTCCACTCGCCGACGCCCGTGCCCTTGTCCCCGGGGCCGCCAGAGCCCTTCCCCACCTGCTTGGTGAACTTTCCATCCTTCGAGAACAGGATGACGCGATTGTTGCCGTATCCGTCGGTCACGACGATGTTGCCACTCTTCAGGACGGCGATGCCCGAGGGCAGATCCAGGTGGTTGGGGCCGTTGCCCTTCTCCATCGTCGCGCCGATCTGCATGAGGAACCGGTCCATCTTCGGGCTGAGCTTCACGATGCGGTGCGCATCGCGCTCGATGATGTAGACGTTGCCCTCCCAGTCCACGGCCCCGGAGTGCTGCCACGAGGGGTTGATGGCCTTGCCGTTGATCTCCTGATCGGCGCCGGCCATCACCATCTGCCCCGCGGTGTTGAACACCATCACGGGCTTGGGCCCGCGGTTGAACACGTAGATCAGGTCGTCCTTGCTGATGGCCAGGCCCGAGATGCCCGGCTGGTTCGTGGGCCCGCCAGTGCCGCTCTGCGCGGCGCGCTGTCCGCCCATGGCCCGGCGCGCGGCGGCCTGGGCCTCACGCTCCGCCGGCGGAGGTGGAGCGTCCTTCAGCCCGAAGTACATTCCGGCGGGAAGCGTCGGCCAGTTCGGCACGAGGCGATACCCTCCGTCGCCCTGGGCCCGAGGCGCGAGGGACAGGACGGACACGAGGGCGGCCGTCAGCAGCGAGATTCGACGCATGAGAGTGTCTCCCCGACGGGGCTGAGCTCCGTCGCTCCGATCAGTCCCTTACTTGACCTGCTTGCGCCACCACGGGTTGCCGTAGTTGCTGAACTCGCCGCCGTTCTCCGACACGGTCATCGCCACGCGGTAATTGAAGGGCGACAGGAGGCGAACGTTCTCCCGCAGGCGCACGGTCCTGCCGCCCACGGTGAACGGCTCGCTTTCGTACAGAATGTAGTAGATGCCGCCGAGGTCGCCGGCCACCGAGGCCTTCGACGTGTAGCTGAAGCCCCGGCTGTCGGTCACCTGCCGGGTCAGCAGCTTCTTCTCCTTCTGGTACTCGATCCGTTCCTTCACCGTGAACGGGCCGTTCGGTCCCTCGGCCTTCGACTCCGCCTCGTAAACGGAGTCGCCGACCGACCTGTAGACGGTCGTGCCGCTGACGGGGCCCGCCGGGCCGAGCGCGCTCTCGGGTACGGTCCACTCGAAATCCCACGCGCCCGTGAAGTAGCCCTCGAAGTCGAGCGGTGGGACCTCGTCGGTGGCCTGCGTGGGCCGGCCCAGGTTGGGCATCGCGCCCTTCACCGGCGGCTGCGCAGGCGGCTGCTGTGCCGCGACGCCGGCGGCAAGGACGATGAGGAAGGCACCGGTCACGGACAGCTTCATGGCGGTGAATAGTAACAGCGGTTGGGCCTTCCGGTTCGCGGTCTCACCCAGAACCTCAGAACTGAGAACCCCAGAACCCGAGAACCCCAGAACCCTACCTCTTGCCCGCCTGGATCTCCCGAGCAACCTTCTGGACCTCGTCCATCACCCGCAGCAGGTTGCCGCTCCAGATCTTGCCGATCTGCTCCTCGGTGTAGCCGCGGCGGACCAGCTCCAGCGTCACGTTGAACGTCTCGTCGGCGCCGTTCCAGCCGGCGACGCCGCCGCCCCCATCGAAGTCCGACGAGATGCCGACGTGGTCGATGCCGATCTTCTTGACCAGGTAGTCGATGTGGTCCACGAAGTCCGAGACCGTGGCCATCGGCGGGGGCGGAAACTTTCTGTCGATGTCCGCCATGCGCGACCGGAACTGGGCGCGGCGTGCCTCGGTCATCCCTGCCTGGCCGCCCCCGCCGCCTGGTCCGCCGCCCGTCATGCCGAACTGCTTGCGCAGGGACGCGACGGCCGCGGCGCGTTCGGGCGAATCGGGCGGCTTGACCTTCACGTAGCTGTCGAAAGCCACCGCCTGGATAACGCCGCCATTCCTCTTGAGCGCCATCAGCTGCTCGTCATCCATGTTCCGGCTGTGGTCCGCGACTGCGCGCGCAGCCGAGTGCGACGCGATGACCGGCGCGCGGGAGAGCGCCATCGCCTGCAGGTTGGCCTGCTTCGAGGGGTGGGAGACGTCCACCATGATCCCCCACTTGTTCATCTCGATGATCGCCTGGCGCCCGCTCTCGCTGATCCCGTTGTGCAGCCACTTGCCGTCGCGCTCGCCCGTGTTCGAGTCGGCGAACTGGCTGTGCCCGTTGTGCGCAAGCGACATGTAGCGCGCGCCGCGGTCGTGGAACTCCTTGATTCGCGCGAGGTCCGTGCCTACGGGATAGGCGTTCTCGACGCCGATGAGCGCCACCTTCTTCCCGCTGGCGGCGATGCGCCGCACGTCGGCGGCTGTCAGGGCGAGCTCGATGCGGTCCGGGGCGATCTCCCTGGTCAGGCGGTGGATCGCGTCGAACTTCTCGATGGCCTGCGTGTAGGCCCGGTCGTACCCCTCGGGCGTCAGCGGCCCCTGCCCGACGTAGACGATGAAGAACGAGGCGTCGAGGCCGCCTTCCGCCATCTTGGGCAGGTTGACCTGGTTCTCGAGGCGCTGGGTGTAGTTGCGCTCGTTCGTGAAGTCGCGCGGGTTGATGTCGTTGTGGGTGTCGAGCGCGATGACGCGGTCGTGGATCGCGCGGGCCTTCGCCACGAGTGCGGGATCGTCGGCTGACTGCGCAGAGAGGCCGGCCGCGAGGCTCGCAGCGGCCAGAGTGGACAAGGCAAGGCGTCGCATCCGCGGATCCTACTACGAGGGTGCCGGGTGCAGGGGTGCAGGGTGCAGGGTGCAGGGTGCAGGGCTTCGGGCAAAAAAAGAGGGCCGCGGTTGACCGCGGCCCCAGCTGGAGGCACGAGAAGGAGACGGAATCAGTGTGCGCGCGCGGTGGCGGGGACGCCCAGGGCGACCGCCTCGGGCGCCAGGTCCGGCGCCTCCACCAGGCACCAGGCTTCCTGATCGGCGAGCAGCGCACGGCCCAGTTCGGTGTGCAGCGCGTGCCCGGCGCGGTGCGCCACCACGTGGCCCACGACGGGATAGCCGACGAGCGCGAGGTCGCCCACCGCGTCCAGGATCTTGTGGCGCACGAACTCGTCTTCGAATCGCAGGGCGTTCAGGACGCCGGTGTCCCCGATGACGGTGGCGTTCTCGAGCGAGCCACCGAGGGCCAGGCCCTGCTGCCGCAGCCACTCCACTTCCTTCAGGAAGCCGAATGTCCGCGCCGAGGCGATGTGGTCGGCAAAGGTCTGCTCGGTGATGCGCTCGGTGCGCGTCTGGTGCTTCAGCAGCGGATGGTCGAAGCTGATGGTGTAGCTGACCTTGAAGTGGTCCGACGGGTAGATGGCGATCCGTTTGTCGCCGCTGGCGATCTGCAGCGGCTTGAGCACCTTGAGGTACTTCCGCGCCGCGCCCAGCTTCTTCACGCCCGCTTCCTGCAGCAGGAAGAGGAAGGGCGCGCTGCTGCCGTCCATGATGGGCACTTCGCGCTGGCTGAGCTCGACGACGACGTTGTCGATGCCGGCGGCGACGAGCGCGGCGAGCAGGTGCTCGACAGTGTCCACCGTGGCGCCGTCACGACCCAGCACCGTCGCGTACTGGACGGCAGAAACGTGCTCGACCGACGCGGGAATCTCCACGCCCAGATCAGTGCGGCGAAACCGGATACCGGTGTCCGCGGCCGCGGGCTTCAGGGTGAGCGTCACCTTCTGGCCGGAGTGGAGCCCGATGCCGGCACAGGAAATCTGACGCTTGATGGTCTGTTGAACGTCCATTCGTCTCTGCTATCGCGGGGGTATGACGCCTGGTAGTGAAGCAAACGCGGTGCCCGTTACATCCACAGGCGAATCAACAGGCTAAACCCTTCTGCAGTAACCACTTCCGGAGACCGACCCGGATGGCGTGCACTGGCAGCTGTGTAAACCGGGCCACAGCCAGACAGCGGGCAACTGTGTCAAAACTGCCACAAGCTGATCGAGAACCCGAGAACCCGAGAACCTCAGAACCTCAGAACCCCAGAACCCCAGAACCCCAGAACCCTCGGACTTCACGGCCTGGAGCCCGTCGCCAGCGCCTCCGCCAGGAACTGCCCGGTCGCCGACGCCGCCACCCGTGCCAGTTGTTCCGGTGTCCCCTGGGCGACGATCCGCCCCCCGCCGTCGCCGCCTTCGGGCCCGAGGTCGACCACCCAGTCGGCCGACTTGATCACGTCCAGGTTGTGCTCGATCACCACGATGGTGTTGCCCTGGTCCACCAGGCGCATCAGCACGTCGAGCAGTTTCCGCACGTCCTCGAAGTGCAGCCCGGTGGTCGGCTCGTCCAGGATGTAGAGCGTGCGGCCGGTGGCGCGCTTCGACAGCTCGCGCGACAGCTTCACGCGCTGCGCCTCGCCGCCCGACAGCGTCGTCGCCGATTGGCCCAGCTCGATGTAGCCCAGGCCGACGCTCTGCAGCGTGCGCAGCTTGGTGGCAATCGGCGGGAAGTTCTCGAGCAGCGGCAGCGCGTGATCAACGGTGAGGTCCAGGACCTCGGCGATCGACTTTCCGCGATACTTCACGTCCAGCGTCTCGCGGTTGTAGCGGCGTCCCTTGCACTGCTCGCACGTGACGTACACGTTGGGCAGGAAGTGCATCTCGATGGCGATGACGCCGTCGCCCTGGCACGCCTCGCAGCGCCCGCCCTTCACGTTGAACGAGAAGCGGCCCGGCTTGAAGCCACGGGCCCGCGCCTCGGGCACCATCGCGAACAGCTCGCGGATGAACGTGAAGAGTCCTGTGTAGGTGGCGGGGTTCGACCGCGGCGTGCGCCCGATGGGCGACTGGTCGATCTCGATGACCTTGTCGATGAGGTTCGTGCCTTCGATGCGCGCGTGCGCGCCCGGCTCGTCGGCCGCCTTGTAGAGCTGCCGCGCCAGCGACTTGTAGAGGATGTCGTTGACCAGCGTGCTCTTGCCCGACCCCGAGACGCCGGTGACCGCCACCAGGCGCCCCAGCGGGATCTTGACGTCGATGTCCTTCAGGTTGTTCGCACGCGCGCCGCGGATGACGAGCTCGCCCTGCTTGCCCGTGCGACGCCTCGCGGGCGCCTCGATCCGGCGATGGCCGCTCAGGTACGCTCCGGTCAACGAGCCGTTGCCGTTCTGCGCCAGCACCGCGGGCGCCCCCTGGAAGATCACCTCGCCGCCCAGGTCGCCGGCGCCCGGCCCGAGATCGATGACGTAGTCCGCCATGCGGATGGTGTCCTCGTCGTGCTCGACGACCACCACCGTGTTCCCCATGTCGCGCAGGCGCGCCAGCGTGGAGAGCAGCTTCCGGTTGTCGCGCTGGTGCAGGCCGATGGAGGGCTCGTCCAGCACGTAGAGGACGCCGGTGAGGTTCGAGCCAATCTGCGTGGCCAGGCGAATGCGCTGGGCCTCGCCGCCCGACAGCGTGGCGGCCGAGCGCCCCAGCGTGAGGTAGCCCACGCCGACGTCGTTCAGGAAGCGCAGCCGATCCTGGATTTCCTTGAGGATGCGCGTGGCGATGAGCGCCTCGCGGTCGCGGAGCTCGAACGCCTCGAACACTGCCAGGGCCTCCGACACGGGCAGGTCCACGTACTCGGCGATCGTCCGGCCCTTGATGGTCACGCCCAGGCTCTCGGGACGGAGCCGCCGGCCGTGGCACGCCGAGCAGGCGGTGAGCGCGCGATAGGGATCGAGCTCCTCCTGCACGGCCCACGACCCCTCGTCGAAGCGCCGCCGCAGGTTCGGGATCACGCCTTCGAAGTCGCGGCCGAACGGGTCCGGCTCGGCCGCCTTCTTCTTCGGCGGGGCAGGCCTCTTCGCCTTCTTCTTCGGCGGCTCGTCCTCGGCGCCGCGCGCGCCGGCCGGGGGGCCGAAGATCAGCAGGTCCCGCTGCTTCTTCGGGAGCTTTCCGAATGGCGTCGCGGTATCGATGCCCCAGTGGCCGCCGATGCGCGCGAGCGCTTCACCCACCAGTGCGGCGTCGCCCCGCGCCCACGGGGCGATGGCGCCCTGGGCCAGTGATTTCGACTCGTCCGGGACGATGCGGCGGGGATCGAAGTCCCAGGTCGCGCCGAGGCCCTGGCACGCCGGACACGCGCCGTGCGGCGAGTTGAACGAGAAGGCGCGCGGCGACATCTCGGGCACGCTGAGGCCGCACACGACGCACGCCAGCTTGCGCGAGTACAGCCGATCGCCCTGCTCCAGCGACTGGATGGTCACCACGTCGTCGGCGAGCTGGAGCGCAACCTCCACCGACGCAGCCAGCCGCCGCTCGATGCCGCTGCGGACGATGAGCCGGTCCACGATGACGTCGATGTTGTGGTTACGGCGGCGGTCGAGGGCGATGTCCTCGTCGAGCGACCGCAGCTGCCCGTCGATGCGCGCCTTGGTGAAGCCGCGCGCCGCGAGCGCCTGCAGTTCCTTCTTGAACTCGCCCTTGCGCCCGCGGACGAGGGGCGCCATCACGGTGATGCGCGTGTCCTGCGGATACGTCATCACCAGGTCCACGATGCGCTCGATGGACTGCGACGTGATCTCGCGCCCGCAGTTCGGGCAGTGCGGCACGCCGATGTTGGCGAAGAGCAGCCGCAGGTAGTCGTAGATCTCGGTCACGGTGCCGACGGTCGACCTCGGGTTGGAGCCGGTGGTCTTCTGCTCGATGGAGATGGCCGGCGACAGGCCCTCGATGAGGTCCACATCGGGCTTCTCCATCTGCTCGAGGAACTGCCGCGCGTAGGCGGACAGTGACTCGACGTACCGGCGCTGCCCCTCGGCGTACAACGTGTCGAAGGCCAGCGACGACTTGCCCGAGCCGGACAGCCCCGTGATGACCACGAGCTTGTCCCGCGGGATGTCGACGTCGATATCCTTCAGGTTGTGGACGCGGGCGCCCCGGACGGAGATCCAGTCGTGCGGCATGGGGTACTGCGGGTGTCCGCGGTGAACACCCCAAACGCCCATTCTACAGGCTCGCCTGCACGCGTTCAAAGTCCAAAGAAACCAACGAAGTCACGAAGGGAATCGCGTTCCTCGTGCCGTCGCGGTCTCGTTGGCCGTCAGCCCGCGTCGAAGCCGTACAGCGTGTCGTTCGACGAGACGACGAGCGCGCCGTCGGGGGCGAAGGCGAGGCCCACCAGTCCCGGCCCCGAGACGACGAGCTCGCGCGGGCGCCCGGGCCGCAGCGCGTAGACGCCGCTGGCCCCGGCCAGCGCCTCCACCACGTGGAGCACACCAGCGGCGTCGAAGGCCAGCCCCTGCGGGCGGCCGAACGACCACTCGAGCGGTTCGACGCGACCGTCCGGGTGTACCCGTCGCAGCGTGTCGTAGGTGGAGAGCGTGGGCGCCGCCACGTACAACCATCCGTCGGGCCCCCACGCCAGGTGGAACGCCGCCATGCTGCCGGTCAGCGTGGCCACCGTCTCCGTGCGGCCCAGAGGATCGATGCGGAAGATCGTCCCCGAGCGATCACCCACATACAGGCTGCCGTCCGGCCCGAACGCCAGGCCGGTGGCAATACCCAGATCGGACCCAACCACCTCGTAGGTGCCATCCTGGTGCACGCGGTACACGCGGCCCTCGAAGCGGCTCGACACATACAGCTTGCTGTCCGGCCCGATCGCCAGCGACGTCGCGTTGACCAGCCCGTGGACGAACGGCTCGCGCGCGCCATCCGGCGTCACGCGGAACACCGAGACGGTGGCCTGCTGTCCCCGCGAGCCCGAGTAAGTGACGAAGATGTTGCCGTGGGCATCCACGACGGGGTTGTCCACCTGGTGAAGGCCGCGCGCGAGGACGCGGCCCACGCGCGCGTAGAGCGTGGCGCCCGGGGCCCACGACACCTTGACCGGGGTGTCGCCGCCGTCGACACCGTCAGGCACGACCACCGCGATGCGATCGGGCGCCGCGAACGAGATGCGGGCCGGCACGCCGCCAATGGTCACATCGTCTGCGGAGGCCGCCGGGGTGGGGAAGCCATCGCCATGCACCCAGAGCCGGCCGCCATGCACCACGCGGATCGGCTCGAGGCTTCGAAGGGCGGGCACGGGATCAGGTCTCGTCGAGCTCGAGGTTCCAGTAGAGGTAGTCGCGCCAGCTCTCGGGCGCCTGGCGCAGCCCGATCGTAATGCGAATTGCCGGCGCCGCGTTGGGGCGGCGCGGCGCGCGCACCAGCGTCATCCCCGCCTCGTGCGGCGTCCGCCCACCCTTCCGCCTGTTGCAGCTGACACAGCAGGTGACGATGTTCTCCCAGTCCTTTCGGCCGCCCTGCGAGACCGGGACGACGTGGTCGAAAGTGAGTTCCGGCGTCGGGTGGACCCGGGCACAATACTGGCAGGTGAACTCGTCCCGGGCGTAGATGTTGGCGCGCGAGAACGGCACGTAGTCGAAGCGCTGCTTGATGCGGACGTAGCGGAGGAGCCGAATGACCGACGGCAGCTTGAACGAAAAGGACACAGCGCGGACTTCGCGGTCGTGATGCGCGATGATCTCGACCTTGCCCTGGCACCACAGCGTGACCGCCTTCTGCCAGTGAACCACCTTGAGCGGTTCGAACGTCGCGTTGAGCAGGAGCGTCTGCTCCATAAGTCGTCTTACCGGGGTATTTTGCCCGGAATGGCGCGTGTCTGTCAAGCGCCCGAACCTCGTAAAGTAATGGTAAATAGGTAGTTACGCCCATGGAACGCCGATGCAGCTGGAGCCGGGCCATGCTCGCCGCGGCGCTGGCGGGGACCGTTTCGGCGTGTGCCTCGACGGGGGCCGTGCCTCAACCCTTTCCGGGGGCTGGAACCACCTCCGGGGGCCGGCCGGCCGAGTTACCGCCCGTGGAAGCGGCGCCCGCGCCCGGGGAACCCGCGCCCACCGTACGGCCCGCGCCATCCGGGGTGGTGGATGGCTACGCCCTGAGCAGCACGGCCCTGTCCCTGCGCGGCGCCCCATACCGGAACGGCGGCACGACCCCCTCCGGGTTCGATTGCAGCGGCTTCGTCCAGTACGTCTTCGGACAACATGGCGTGGCCATGCCCCGCGAAACCCGGGAGCAGTTCCGCGTCGGCGGCCGCGTGGACCGGGATCGGCTGCAGCCCGGCGACCTGGTGTTCTTCACCACCATCGCCCCCGGCGCCTCGCACGTCGGCATCGTGATCGGCGGGGACCAGTTCGTCCATGCGCCGAGCGAGCGGGGGGTGGTGAGGGTGGAAAGCCTGTCAGCGGCCTATTGGAGCCGGCGCTATGTGGGCGCCCGTCGCCCCCGGTAAGCTGTCCTGCCGCGCCTCCCCGCGCTTTCATACGCCCAGGTGTGTAAAAACGTCGCCATTCTGGGCAGGTGAGGGCCAGTCGAATGGTCATTTGGCCCAAACCAGCCCCGGCACAGGCAGTTGAGTCTGGCACCCCGATTGCTCAAACTGGAGGAGAACAAACGAGATAGCCCGGTACACAGCCATGCCCTCCCCCTTGACTCGTTCGAACTACTCCTTCTGGGCCATTGCCGCGGTGGGGGCCCTGCTGCAGATGGGCGCGACTTTCGCGCCCCAGTGGGCGCTCTACTCGGTCCTCGCCGGCGTCCCGTCGCGTGACGAGCTGGGGCGACTGGGCGAGATGGCCCAGGCGACGGTGCTCTACGACGCACCCTCGCAGAAAGGCAGCCGGCTCTTCGTGGTGCGTTCCGGAACCCCGGTCGAACTGGTGGTTGCGCTCGAAGGCTGGGCCAAGGTGCGCGACGCGGAAGGCGGCCTGGCCTGGGTCGAGCGCAAGCAGCTGTCGAACCGCCGCACGCTGATCGTCACCGCCGAACGCGCGCAGGTGCGCCAGGCGGCCGACGAGGCCGCCCCGCTGGTGTTCGAGGCCGAAACGCGGGTGTCGCTCGACTATCTCGAGACGCTGCCCGGCGGCTGGCTCAAGGTACGTCACCGCGACGGCCAGAACGGCTTCGTGCGCGCCGGCCAGGTCTGGGGACACTGACTCTTGAACATCACCGTTCTGGCCGCCGGTGCCTGGGGAACCGCGCTGGCCATCGCCTTCGCCGGGCGGCACGCGGTCACGCTGTGGACGCGCGAGGACGACGTGGCGCACGATCTGCGCACCCTGCGCGAGAACCGACGCTTCCTGCCCGGCCACCGGCTTCCCGCATCCCTGACGATTGCCCCGGATTTCGCCACCGCTGTCGGCACGGCCGAGCTGCTGATCGTCGCTACGCCGCTGGCCGGCCTGCGACCGACCGTGCGGCGTCTGCGCGAGGAAGGTGTGCAAGGGGCTGGAAGCGGAAACGGCCCGGTTGCCGCACCAGATCGTCGGCGAGGAACTCGGCGCCGGCGCGCTGTACGGCGCGCTGTCCGGACCGAGTTTCGCGGAGGAAGTGGCGCAGGGGTTGCCCACGGCCGTCACCCTGGCTGCCAACGATGCGGGATTTGCCCGCGACACCGCGCGCGCCCTGCATGGCCCGCACTTTCGCATCTACGCCAGCGACGACTTGCCCGGCGTCGAAGTCGGTGGCGCCGTCAAGAACGTCATGGCCATCGCCACCGGCATCTGCGACGGACTCGG
>CAZLBU010000049.1:0-4819 GCA_964557815.1 uncultured Bifidobacteriaceae bacterium
CCAGGACATGGACGATCTGTTCTTCGCGCAGGGGTTCGCCGTGGCCGAGGATCGGCTGTGGCAGATGGAGATCTGGCGGCGCACCGGCGAGGGGCGCGTCTCGGAGCTGGTCGGCCCCTCAGGCCTTCCCCACGATCGCCTGATGCGCCTGCTGAAGTTCCGCGGGCAAATCGACGAGGCCGAGTGGGCCAGCTATCACCCCGAAGGGAAGCGCATCTTCACGGCCTACGCGGCCGGCGTCAACGCCTTCATCGCTTCGGTAGGTGACAACCTGCCGGTGGAGTTCAAGCTGACGGGCACGCGCCCCGAACCGTGGACGCCCGAGCAGCTGCTGCTGCGCGCGCGCGTCAACGACTCCATCGCCGACGCCCGGGCCGAGCTGACGCTCGCACGCAGCGTGGCGACGCTGGGCCTGGCCGAGGCGAACCGCCGCGCACCGACCGACGTGGGCGACACCCTGGCCGTGCCCGAGGGCCTCGATGTCTCGGTGGTCACCGACGTGGCAATCAAGGCGCTGGACGGAGACATGTACGGCGAGCTGCCGCGCCCGGAGATCCTGCCGCAGTACCGGGACTGGCCCGGCGCCACGGCGTCCGTCGATCGCGGCGTGCCGGAGCTCTCGCCGGGGAGCAACAACTGGGCCATCAGCGGCAAACTGACGGGGACGGGCGTCGCGATCATGGTGGACGACCCGCACCGCCAGGTCACCAACCCTCCGCACCGCTACCTGCTGCACCTGAACGCGCCGGGCTGGACCGTGGCGGGCGCCACCGAAGCGCCGCTGCCCGGCGTCATTCGCGGCCACAACGGCCGCGTGGCGTGGGGCCGCACGTTCACCGAGACGGACCTCGCCGACGTCTACATCGAGACCGTGAACCCGGCCAACCCGAACGAGGTGATGTTCAACGGCAAGTGGGAACCGCTTCGCGTGATCACCGAGGAGATTGCGGTGAAGGGCGCTCCCTCGCGAGAGGTGGAGCTGAAGTTCAGCCGGCACGGGCCGATCTTCCACGAGGACCGCGAGCGCCGGGTCGCCTACGCGCTGCGCTCGCAGCTGCAGGAGCGCGGCACGGCCGAGTATCTCGGCGGCCTGCGGCTCGACCAGGCCACCTCGGCGAAGGATTGCCTGGACGCCGCCAACTTCATGCCGATGCCGCCGACCAACCTGGTCTGCGCCGACGCCGAGGGCAACATCGCGTTCCGCATCGCGGTGTTCGCGCCTGCGCGCAGGGGCTGGACGGGGCGGCTGCCGGTGCCCGGGACGGGCAAGTACGAGTGGGGGCCGGAACGCCGCACCGACCTGCCGGCCGAGTACAACCCGGAGCGCGGCTACATCACCACAGCCAACAACAACACGCACCCGCGCGACTTCAGGCCGCCCTACGCCTACTATCCCGCCGGCGGCCGCTACCGCCGCCACGAGCGCATCGTCCAGATGATCGACAGCGCGAAGTCGTTCACGACGGACGACATGATGCGCATGCTGCGGGATTCGTACAACAGCGAAGCCGCCGAGGATCAGCCGCTCTTCCGCGGCTGGACGAGCGGCGACGCGGCCGTGGAGCGGGCGAGGGCGATGGTAGCCGACTGGGACGCGGTGATGGATCGCGGCAGCGCGGCCGCCGCCCTCTACATGTCGTGGCGGCGCGCCGCGGACCTCGCGGCGGCCCGAAAGGGCTCGCGCGACGCCGTGGCCGACGGCCTCCGGCGCGCCGTCGAGAGCCTGACGACGTCGCAGGGCGCCGACTGGGCGGGATGGCGCTGGGGGCGCATGAACCAGAGCGAGTTCCCGCACCCCGTGGTCGGCGCGTACGACCTGCCGCCCATCGAGCGCCAGGGCGGCGCGGGCACCGTGAACGCGATCGGCTCGGTGTACAGGCTCGTGACCAACTTCAGGGATCCTGACCAGTCGATGGTCACCATCGGCCCCGGCAACTCCGGCCAGCCGGGCAGTCCCTTCTACGACAACCTCCACGGGTTATGGGGACGAAACGAGTTCTTCCCGCTGCTGTTCACACGCGCGGCGGTCGAGGCGAAGGCGCGGCATCGCTTGACACTCTCGCCACGCTGACGCGCCTGAGGGCGGCTCGCGGGCGAAATCCGCGTTGGCGCGTCACGGCCGGGCCGCCGGCGTGAACGTCAGTCCGACCTCGTCAGCGGACACCGTCGTACCCGCTTCGCCGGCCATGATGCGCCCCAGGTCCGCGAGCGCGCCGATCGCCGCCCGTCTGCCGGTGGCCGTCGCGAAGCGGCACGCGGCTTCGACCTTTGGCCCCATCGACCCCGGCGCGAACGGCATCGCTGCCAGCGCGTTGGGTGACGCGCGCCGGATGGCTCGCTGCGTGGGCGTACCCCAGCCCTCGTAGGCCGCGTCCACGTCGGTGAGCATCACGAAGAAATCGGCGTCCAGCTCCTGCGCGAGCAGTCCCGAGGCCAGGTCCTTGTCGATGACGCACTCCACGCCGACGAGCGTCGATCCATCGTCGCGCGCGTACATCGTCGGGATGCCGCCGCCCCCGGCGGCGATGACGATGGTGTCGTCCTCGAGCAGCCGCCGGATGGCGCGGATCTCGAAGATGCGCCTGGGGTTCGGCGAGGGCACCACGCGGCGCCAGCGGGAGCCGTCCTGCCTGACGGTCCAGCCACGCTCGGCGGCCAGGCGCGTCGCCTCGGCATCGCTGTACACGGGCCCGATGAACTTCGTGGGATTCGCGAAGGCCGGGTCGTCCGGGTCCACTTCGACCATCGTGAGCAGTGTCGCGAACGATCGATCCGGCGAGAGGAGGTTCCCGAGCTCCTGCTCGATCATGTAGCCGATCATCCCCTCGGTCTGGGCGCCGAGGACGTCGAGCGGGTACGCGGCCGCCTTGTCGTACGCCGCGGCCTGCAGCGCGAGCAGTCCGACCTGAGGCCCGTTGCCGTGCCCGATGACCAGCCGGTGTTCGCGCGCGATGGGTGCGAGCGCCTGCGCCGCCACGCGCACGTTCTGGCGCTGGTTCTCGACGGTCAACGGCTCGCCCCGCCTGAGCAGCGCATTGCCCCCGAGCGCCACCACGACGAGCACGGCTCAGTCCCCGAGCGTGGCGACGAGAATCGCCTTGATGGTGTGCAGGCGGTTCTCGGCCTGCTCGAAGGCAATGTTGTATTCCGACTCGAACACCTCGTCTGTCACCTCCAGGCCGTTCGTCAGGCCATAGGCGTCGCCGATCTGCCGCCCGACTTCGGTGCTCGTGTCGTGAAAGGCAGGGAGGCAGTGCATGAACTTCACCTGCGGGTTGCCGGCCGCCTTCATCAGCTCCATGTTCACCTGGTACGGGAGCAGCAGGTCGATGCGCTCCTTCCACGTTTCCTTCGGCTCCCCCATCGACACCCACACGTCCGTGTGCACGAAGTCCGCGCCCTTCACCGCCGCTACGGGATCGTCGGTGATGGCGAGCCTGGCACCCGACTCCGCCTGGAGGCGCCGCGCGATCGCCGTGAACTCGTCCTCGGGCCACAGGGCCTTCGGCCCGCAGATGCGCACGTCCATGCCCAGCAGGCACCCGACGATCATCAGGGAATGCCCCATGTTGTTCCGCGTGTCGCCCACGTACGCGTACCTGATCTCGTGCAGCGGCCGGTCGCTGAACTCGCGCATCGTCATGACGTCGGCCAGCATCTGCGTGGGGTGGTACTCGGCGGTGAGCCCGTTGAAGACGGGTACGCCCGCATGTGCCGCGAGTTCCTCCAGGCCCTGCTGGCTGGACCCGCGGTACTCGATGGCGTCGTACATGCGCCCGAGCACGCGCGCGGTGTCCTTGAACGACTCCTTGTGGCCGATCTGCGATCCGACCGGGTCGAGGTAGGTGACGTGGGCACCCTGGTCGTAGCAGGCGATCTCGAAGGCGCACCGCGTGCGCGTGGAGGTCTTCTCGAAGATGAGGCAGATCTCCCTGTCGCGGAGGTGCTTCTGCTCGGTGCGCGCGTACTTCGCACGCTTCAGATCACGCGCGAGGTCCAGCAGATAGCGGAACTCGCGAGGGGTGTAGTCCTGCACCGTCAGCAGCGAGCGGTTGCGGAGGTTGAACATCGGCCGTCACGCGCCCGCGAGCAGGCGATCTTCGAACGCGTAGTCCACCACGCGCCGCGGCTGCGACTGGTACCACGCGTAGCTCTGCCCGAGCGCCTCCTCCAGCGGCGTGGGCGTCACGCCCAGCACCCGCGGCGCCTTCTCGATGACCGCCGACAGCGGCGGCAGGTCCAGGTACTCGCCGAAGTAGAGCGACGCGCCCATCAACTGCCCGCCCGCCGCGTGAATCCTGGAGCGCGGCACCGACACGAACCTCGGCGCCACGCCTGCCGCGCGCGCCAGCGCTTCCACGAACGTCCGCTGCGTCGTCCTCTCCACGTGACCGACGTTGAACGCCTGCCCCGCCGCCTCGGGAACCTCGGTGGCCCGCACGCATGCCTCCGCCACGTCGTCCACGAACGCCCACGGCATCGGCCCATCACCGCCATCGGGCAGGATGACCGGCCGGCCGTCGAGCAGCCGATCCCAGAAGAACGCCTCGCGGTAGAAGGGCTGGCCCGGCCCGTGCACGAAGGGCGGCCTGAAGGTGACGACCGGGAAGCCGGACTCCGCGTGCATGTGGAACAGCGCCCGCTCGGCGGACGCCTTGTGCTGGACGTACGGGTTGGGGAAGTCGTCCGGCGCCAGCGGATCGGCTTCGCGATGATCGGCCCCCGGCGGGTAGGCCGCGACGCTCGACATGAAGACGTAGCGCCGGAGTCCCGGGCCGCAGCTGCGCGCCGCGGCCTCCACCTGGCTCGCGGGCGTCCC
>CAZLBU010000049.1:4829-12798 GCA_964557815.1 uncultured Bifidobacteriaceae bacterium
GTCGTAGGCGAGATCGAAGACCGCCTCGAACCGCCCCTGCCCGATCAGCCGCGCAACCGCCGGCAGGTCCGCGCGATCCGCCTGCAGGTTCCCGACGCGCGGCCCGAGCTCGTGGGTCGCGCGCCGGTGAAGCACGGTGACGTCGTGTTCACGCTCGAGCAGCTTCTCCACGATGCGCCGCCCCATGAACTGCATGCCGCCGATGACGAGCGTACGCATACGTGATGTGGCTCCGATCAACGACCCGCGGTCGTCGTGGTCGCCCCGGTCCCGCCCGGCCCGTTCAAGAGTGCGTTGAACACCATCTTGAACGTGCCGTGCGTCTGGGCGCGGTTCTGGGGGCGGAAGCCGAGCAGCACGACCTTCCCCTCACCATGCCTGACCGACACCGCGGCAGCCTTCTTCGCGATGACCTGTTCACCGAGCAGCCATCCGCTCTGCAGGATGTCGCGCTCGATGTAGGTGGTGAGAATCTCGACGTCCTGGCTGCGTTCGGTGCTCGTCACCTCGTAGACCTGGCCGCCGGCCATGAAGAGGGCCAGGCCCTCGGCCGGCATCCCGTACGCCAGCGGCACCCGGTTGTTGAAGCGGACACGAAGCGTGGAGCCCGGCGCCCAGAACTCCTTGCCCGGCAGGCCCTGCACCACGTTCCGAACTGGCAGGCCGAATCGCTGCATCGGCAGGTCGCCGGCCTGCGCGAACGTGAGCAGCGTACCGCCCTTCTGGACGAACGCCTCGAGGGCCTTCACGCCCTCCGCGCCGAAGCCGCTGCGGTACTCGGGCGGCGTGTTCTGTGGCGCGCCGCCGGGGCCACCACCGCCGGGCCCTCCGCCGCCCGGGCCCGCAGGCGGCCGCTCCCCCGTCATCGCGGCCACAGAGTCCGCCGGGAGCACGATGACGTCGTAGGTTGCCTCGAGGCCGCCCTTCTTGATCTCGGCATCCATGATGGAGGTGTAGGGCACGTCGAACTGCTCGAACATCAGCCGCGTCCAGCCTTCGTCCATGTTGCCGCCGCCGTAGCGCTGCAGCATGGCAATCCGCGGCTTCTTCAACTCGTACACGGCCGCGGTGACCGGCGCCTTCAACGCGACGAAGTCCACGCCGGTCTGAGCAGCGATGGCGGCATGGTCGCCCGGACCGATCAGGAAGTCGCCGGCGCGGACACTGCCGTCAGCCGACGTCTGGCTGACCCGGCGCACGCTCGCGCCCCTGGCGAGCAGCAGAAACGCCGCCCGGAAGCTGTCGTTCAACCGCCCATCGAGCACGTAGCCGTTCGCGGCGCCTGCGGCAAAGGTCCCCTTCGGGGCGATGGGCGCGGTTACCTTCACCAGATCCGCGGCCACGGTCACGCCGAGCGGCTCGGTCCGCACCCCCATGAACTCCCCGAAGGTGTCCGTGGACATGTCATACGGGCGAATCGGATTGTCTTCTCGGTCGCGCGTGTACGTGTTGTCCGGGTAGAACGTCCGCCCGAGCATCCAGCGGACGAGGCCCATCTTGGGCTGTGCCATCGACACGACGTAGGAGCCGGGGCCGAAGTACTTGCCCTCGGCCACGAACTCGCCTTTCGACTGCTGCACCTCCACGCCTGATTCGAGGAACAGGTTCACCAGCTTCTTCGCCGTCAACGGGTCGTGCTGCTCGGCCGGGATGACGTACGCCTTCACGGCACCGCTGGCGCCGCGCTCGGTCTGGCGCGTGGCCTTCAGGTACATGTTCCGCAGGATGGTCTCGCGGTTCCGCGCCGGCAGATCCACCATCGACCACGCGACGATCTTCTGGTTCTCCACGATGTCGCGCACGCGCCACCACCCGCCCGGCCAGACGCTCGGCATCGTCGTCTGGGGCTCGTACTCGGGCAGACCGCGCGTGCCGCCCTTGAGCTGGTCCGGGTGGATAAAGACCGGCGTGGCCAGCCGCGCGCTGGCCGACTCGTTCAGCATGCCCGCGATGTTGTGGAACGGGGTGATCCAGTGGAAGCCCATGTGGCCCCAGCCCGAGTAGATGGCGGCGCCGATGACGCCAGTCCGGTTGGCCGCTTCGAGCCGGTTGCCCATGTGGCCGCCCCACCAGGACATCTCGCGCCACACGAGCGGGTCGCCATCGGGCCGGATGGGCTCGGCGTAGGGCGGGATGTAGAGCCGTGCGTTGCCGCCGCCCATCTGGTGATGATCCATGTAGGCCTGCGGAACCCAGTCGCGGTACATCAGCTTGCCGATCAGCTTCGACTCCGGCAGGTTCAGCGCGAACCCGTCACGGTTGTTGTCGTGGCCCGCGTACTTCTGGTACAGCCAGGGAGGACTCGCGGCCTCGTACTCGGTGCCGACGAATTTCATGTACCAGTCGGCCACCATCTGCGTTCCGTCGGGGTTGATCGACGGCAGGACGATGCTGATGACGTTGTCGAGGATGCGCGCGGCCTCCTGGTCGGTACGCGTGAGCGACTCGTAGACGAACTCCGCCGCCGTCTGCGAGGCGGCGACCTCCGTCGAGTGGAGCGCGAAGCTCTGGATCACCACCGCCTTCCCCTCGGCGACGATACGGTCGATTTCAGGGGCCGGAACGCCGCGCGGGTCCGCGAGCTTCGCATTCATCTCGCGGTACTGCTCCAGCTTCGCCAGGTTGGCGGGCGACGAGATGAAGAGCGCCAGGTAGGGCCGGCCCTCACTGGACTTCCCGAGCTCGACGAGCTTCATCCGGTTCGAGCTCTTCGCCAGCAGCTGGTAGTACTCGTGCAGCCGGTCCCAGTTGGCCAGCTTGCGGTCCGCGCCCATCTGGAAGCCGAAGAACTGTTCGGGCGACTGGAGGGCGGGCTGTTGTGCGAGGCCCGGCAGGGTGGATACGGCCACGGCTGCGGTGACGGCCGCAACCAGGAGGCCCGTTCGGCCGATCGTTGCTCGTGTCTTCATTGGCGTACTCCTCCCTCGGCTCGACCGGCTTCTACTGCGGCCGCCTGAACAATCCCACGTACACGGCCTTCCCCAGCACGTGCCCTTCCATCGCCTTCCAGACCGCCGCGCGCGTCACCCACGCGTCCGCGCCAGGCTGGACGTCGAGCTTCGTGTCCAGCGCGTAGACCTCGAAGGTGTAGTGGTGCTTCGGGCCGCTCGCCGGCGCGCCGGGGCCACGGTACACCGGCCCGCTTGCGCTGATTTGCCGGCTTCCGTCCGGCAGCTCCGCACCCTTCGGCACGTTCTCGGGGAGGCCGGTTGCGGTGCCGGGGATGTTCCAGACCAGCCAGTGCACCTGGTCCTCAGTGCCGCGGTTACGTGCCACGTCAGGATCCCGCATGTGCAGCACGAAGCTCTGCGTGCCCGGGGGCACGTTGGTCCACGTGAGAGCGGGCGACACCTGCTCGCCAGCCTGCGTGTGCCTCACCGGGATGTCGCCACCGTCGGGGAATGCGGGCGTCGTGAGAGTCATGGCGGGCGGCCGCATCTGCCCGCCCACGGCAGGCCCCTGGGCGGAAAGCGTGAGCGGAGCGAGGGCCAGCAGCGCCAGGGCGCGGGAAATCGTGTGCATGCTCATACCCGCAGAAGCATACGGCAAGGCGGGATGGGCGCGCAGCCATCCGTGCGCGAGCCCGACCGTTTAGAATGTGGCCCTTCCCCGCGTCCCCATATGCCCGACATCGAACAGTCCCTGAGGAACCTGACGCTCGCCCCCTACATCGTCAAGGCCATGGCCCTCATCGGCGTGAAGCGCCGCGGCGGGAGCAACATGTTCCGCCACCAGCTGAGCACCATGGCCATCCTGCTCGACTACAAGATCACCGACCCGGTGCTGCTGAAGGCGGCGGTCATCCACGACCTGTTCGAGGATGCCTCGACGATGCCGGGGGTGACGCGCGAGGAGATCGAGCGCATCGACGAGGACGGGCCCGCCGTCTACGCGCTGGTGATGGAGGTGACCATCCGGACCGTGGACGGCGTGCGCGAGCCGAAGTCCGAGTACCTGCTGCGGATCATGCGCCAGGGCAGCGGACGCGCGAAGCAGCTGAAGCTGGCGGACCGGATCAGCAACCTCTTCGCGCTGGGCTTCGTGCACGACACGGCGTTCGTGCGCCGGTACCTGGACGAGACGCGCGCCTGCGTGCTGCCCTACGCCCAGGCGGTGAACGCCGACATGTTCCGCGAGCTGTCGGATCTCGTCGCCAGCCGGGAGCAGTGGCTGCCCCCCGACGCCGGCACCGCCGGGCCCGCCTGACCTCTGCGCGCGCGGACGGCTCCATCAGTGCGCCTGCCCTTTCCGGAAGGCGCCGAGCGTCCATTCGTCCCGCCGCTCGTCGTGACGCAGCACGTAGGTGTGGCCGTCGCTGGCGGTGACCCGGAAGTAGCGGTAGTCCGGTCCGGCCCACCGGTCCGCGATGGCCGTCACCTCGAGCCGCCGCTCACCCAGCACGAACGCGCGAGGCTCCTGTTCACCCCGGTATCCGGCGTAGCACTCGACGGCGATGGTCATGCCCTATGGTAGGCCTACGGCGCGAAGCGCCGCCCACCGGAGGCCTGCCATAATCAGGCCCTTCCGCCATGCGCTCGATCTTCAGCCCCGAGCTGGTCAATGGCCCGTTCGGCGACCCCGCCCTGTACGTGGACTTCCGCTTCGAGCCGCGTGCCCTGCTGATCGACATCGGCGACCTGGCCCGCCTGCCTCCCAGGAAGATCCTCCGCGTGACGGACGTCTTCGTCTCGCACACCCACATGGATCACTTCTGCGGCTTCGATCGCCTGCTTCGCATCTGCCTGGGCCGCGACACGGGGCTGCGGATGTTCGGCCCGCCGGGGTTCATCGCGCAGGTGGAGCACAAGCTGGCCGCGTACACCTGGAACCTCGTGGAGCGCTATCCCGGCGACTTCGTCATCGAGGCCTGGGAGATGGACGAGGCCTGGACGGCTCGCGGTCTGCGCCTGCGGTGCCGCACCCGCTTCCGGCCCGAGCCGCTCGAGCGGCGCCAGTTCGCGGAGGGCGTCGTCGTGGACGAGCCCGCCTTCCGCGTGCGCGCGGCGGTGCTCGATCACGGCATCCCGTGCCTGGCCTTCGCGGTCGAGGAGAAGGCCCACGTCAACGTGTGGAAGAACCGCCTCGACGAGCTGGGGCTGCCCGTCGGCCCGTGGCTCAAGGAGCTGAAGGACCTGGCAATCCGCGGCGCGCCGGACGACACGCCCGTGCGCGCATGGTGGCGGGACAGAGAGGGCGAGCACGAGCGCCGCTTCACTCTCGGCGCCCTCAGGGATGACATCCTGCGCCTCGTCCCCGGCGAGACCATCGCCTACGTCACCGACGCTGCCTTCCACGAATCGAATCGGCAGCGCATCGTGGAGCTGGCCCGGGGCGCCATGCGCCTCTTCATCGAGTGCGCGTTCCTGGACGAGGACGCGGACCTCGCGGCGGCGCGGCTGCACCTCACGGCCGGGCAGGCGGGGCGCATCGCGCGGGAATGCGGCGTCGAGTTCGTGACGCCGTTCCACTTCTCGCCGCGCTACGACGGCCGCGAGGAGGAGCTGCGCGCCGAGCTCGAGGCGGTGCGCGCGGGAACCGGGTAGCTACTCGGCCCGCAGGCAGATCGCGGGGTCGATCCGGGCCGCCCGCCGCGCGGGCACGTAGCTGGACACCACCGCCACGATCACGACGAGCGCCGCCACGGCGCCGAAGGTGACCGGATCGAGCGGCGCCACGCCGAAGAGCAACGACTCCACGAGGCCCGCCAGGGCCGCGGCGCCTGCCAACCCGATGGCCACGCCGGTCAAGGCCACCGTCATGCCGCTGCCCACCACGAGCCGCAGGACGGTGCCGCGCGTGGCGCCAAGAGCCATCCGGATGCCGAGGTCGCGCGTGCCCTGGCTCACCAGGTACGCCAGCACGCCGTAGACACCGATGGCCGCCAGCCCCACCGCCACCACGGCGAACAGCGCGAGCAGCAGCATCGCGAAGCGGCGCCTCGCCACCGACTCGGCGACCCGCTCCTCCATCGTGCGCACGCGGTAGATCGGCAGGTCGGGATCGATCTCCGCCAGCGCGCCCTTCACCGCCGCCGTGAGGGCGCCCGGCGGCGTCCCGCTTCGCAGGACCAGGTTCATCGCCCGCACGGGCACCTGGGTCTGCGGGAAGTACATCGCGATGCGCGAGTCCCCGTCCAGCGTGTACTGCTTCACGCGGCCGACCACGCCCACGATGGTGATCCACGGCGTCTCGGTATCGCGCCCGCCGGTGCGGACGCGCTTGCCGATGGGATCCTCGCCGGGCCACAGGTCCTCCGCCATGCGCTCGTCGGCGAGCGCGACGCGCATCGTCTCGCGCGTGTCGAACTCCGTGAACAGGCGCCCCGCCACGAGCGGGATCTGCATCGCCCGGAAGTAGTCGCCGCCGACGAAGCGCATGTCCACGTTGATGAACTCCTCGCCGGCGCGCATCGCGCGGCCCTCCACCTGGATGGGACCCCACGCGAACATCTGGCTGAGCGGCAGCGCCGAGACGCCGCCCGCCGCCGAGACGCCGGGCAGCAGCGACAGCCGCTCCCAGATGCGGCGATAGGTCTCCAGCACGGTCCCGGTGTCCGAGTACCGGCGCCCGCTCATCGTGATCTCCATCGTGAGCGTGCCCGACGGGTTGAAGCCCGGCGGCACGGCCAGCACCCGCCCGAAGCTCCGGACGAGCAGGCCCGCGCCGATGAGCAGCATCACGGAGAGCGCCACCTCCAGGGTCACGAGCACGGTACGGAGGTTCCGTCCCCTCGCCCACAGCGCGCCTGCCCCCGACGCGCCACGGCCGGACGCCATCAGGTGCTGGTGCGGATCGATACGGCTGGCCCGCAGCGCAGGCACGATGCCGAACAGCAGTCCCGCCGCCACGGCCACGATCGTCGTGAACAGCAGCACGCCCGGGTCGATGGCCACCTCGCGCAGGCGCGGCACGCTGGCTGTGCCCAGCAGCCGCAGCCACTGCAGTCCCAGGGCCGCCAGCAGCAGGCCCAGCAGCGCGCCGCCCGCGGACAGCATCAGGCTCTCGGTCAGCACGTGCGCGAGCACCTGGCGCCGGCTCGCCCCGAGCGAGATGCGCACGGCCATCTCCCGCTGCCGCGCCAGCGCCCTCGACAGCAGCAGCGAGGCGACGTTCGCGCACGCGATGAGGAGAACCAGGGCCACCGACGCCATCAACAGCAGCACCGGGCGCCGCGCGTCTCCCACCACCTGCTCCTGCAGAGGGACGACGCTGAACGTCAGGCCTCCGTTGGGCGGGTACATCGCCGGATAGTCGCGGCGCAGTCGCGCGGTCAGCGCATCCATCTCGGCCTGCGCCTCCGCAACGCTCACCCCCGGCTTCAGGCGCGCGACGATGTTGTAGTCCTCCCGCGTGCGGACGCTCGGCGCATCGGGCCCGAGGGGCAGCGGCAGCACGATCTCCGCATCCTCGGCGCCGTACAGCGTCGGCAGCACCTCGCGCGGCAGCGAGAAGCCCGCGGGGAGCACGCCGGCAATCTCGTACGGCTGCCCGTTGATCACGAGGCGCCGGCCCACCACCGCGGGATCGGCGCCGTAGCGCCGCCGCCAGGTGCCGTCGCTGATGAGCGCCGCCCCGGCGGCGCCGGGCTCGTCGTCGGCCGGGCTGAAGAGCCGGCCGCGCGCCGCCTCCACGCCGAGCAGCGGCAACAGGTTCGACGACATGCGAATCGTGCCGATGCGCTCGGGCTCCCCGCCATCCCCAGTCAGGTTGTCGTTGCCGCCAATGGCGATCGCGACGTCCTCGAAGCCCTGGTGAGACGTCCGGATGTCGAAGTACTGCGCGGTGGAGAACCAGTCCTCGGCGATGCCGAGCCCGGGCGAGCGGTTCCAGAGGATGACCAGCCGGTCCGCCTCCTTGTACGGCAATGGCTCGAGCAGCAGCGCGCTGGTCACCGAGAAGATGGCCGTGTTGGCGCCGATGCCGAGCGCCACCGACAGGACGGCGAGCGCCGCCACGCCAGGCGTGGCAC
>CAZLBU010000050.1:0-3888 GCA_964557815.1 uncultured Bifidobacteriaceae bacterium
TGATCGACGGGATCGAGACAGGCTGCGCGAACACGTTGCCCGACACGCTGGCCGGCCATGTGGACTTGCGCCGGCCCTTGCGGAAGAATGAAGGGCTGATCGTCAGCCCGGATACCGAGACACAGAGCCCTTCATGAACCGACAGTACGATCGCGCCCCCGGCGAGCTTCGGCCCACGCTCATCACCCCCCATTTCCTGATGCACGCCGAAGGCTCGGTGCTCATCGACGTGGGCCGCACGAGGGTCATCTGCGCGGCCAGCGTCGAGGAGCGGGTGCCCCCGTTCCTGCGCGGCACGGGGAAGGGATGGGTGACGGCGGAGTACGGCATGCTGCCGCGCGCCACCACGACACGCTCGACGCGCGAGGCCGCGGCCGGCAAGATCGGCGGCCGGACCATGGAGATCCAGCGGCTGATCGGGCGCTCGATGCGGACCGTGGTCCGCCTGAACGAGCTCGGCGAGCGGACCATCTGGCTCGACTGCGACGTCATCCAGGCCGACGGGGGCACGCGCACCGCCTCCATCACCGGCGCGTTCGTCGCCCTCGTGCTGGCGCTGCAGCGCCTCAAGGAGACCGAGGTGCTGAAGAGCATCCCGATCAGCGACTACGTGGCGGCCACCAGCGTGGGGATCGTCGGCGGCATGCCGCTGCTCGACCTGGCCTACGAGGAGGACTCGAAGGCCGACGTGGACATGAACATCGTGAAGACCGGCGACGGCCGGTTCATCGAGGTGCAGGGGACCGCGGAAGCCGAGCCGTTCGATCGACACGCGCTGACGGGACTGCTCGAGCTGGCCGACGCGGGGATCGCCCAGCTCATCCAGAAACAGCGTGACATCGTCGGCCCCATCCTCGGGCGATGAGGTTGCTCGTCGCCACCACGAGCGCCGACAAGCTGCGGGAGATCCGGCTGGTTCTCCAGGGGATGGACGTGGAGATCGCCACGCTGGCCGATGTGCCCGCCATCCCGGAGCCCGCCGAAACCGGCGCGACGTTCTGGGAGAACGCGCGCCAGAAGGCCATCGCCTACTCGCAGGCGTCCGGCCTGGTGGCCGTGGCCGAGGACTCTGGGCTGTCCGTGGATGCGCTTGGAGGCGAGCCCGGGGTGCGCTCGGCGCGGTTCCTGGGCGCGGAGGCGAGCTATTCCGCGCGGTTCGACGAGATCTTCCGTCGCCTGTCGGGCACACCCGGCGCCACGCGCGAGGCCCGCTTCGTCACGGCATTGGCCGTCGCCGACGGATCGACCATCGTCTTCGAGACCGAGACCCGCATCGAGGGGACGCTGGCGCCCGCGCCAGCCGGCACCCACGGCTTCGGCTACGACCCGATCTTCTTCTACCCGCCTCTCGGTAAGACAACGGGAGAGATGACGCGCGAGGAGAAGACCGCCGTCTCGCACCGCGCGCGGGCGTTCCGGGACCTTCGACGCGCGCTCTTCACCGCGCCGTAGCTCGCAGAGCGAAGGCGGGCCGACTCCCGACGAGCACACTCTCCCGTCGCGACGCTGTCCCGTCGCGATTCTCTCCCGTCGCCCATCACGTCCTGTTGCTATACTGGCAAGCTGAATGCAACAGGAGGAGCGCTCCGAGCGCAGTCGAACGGCCCTGCTGGACGCCGCGCTCGCGCTGTTCTCGAGCCAGGGCTATCGCGCGACCAGCGTGCGCGACATCGCGGAGCGCGCCGGCACCTCCACGGGCAGCGTCTACCACCACTTCCGGGACAAGGAAGCCATCTTCCGCACCCTGCTCGAGCAGTTCTGGGCCGCGGTGGCTCGCCCCGACTTCCCGCTCGCACGGGTCTACGAAGAGGGCGCCTTCCCCGACGATCTGCCCGCCATCGGGCGCGCGGCGCAGGAGACCATCGTCACCTGGCGGCCGTACGTGGCGCTCATCTACGTGGACGTGGTGGAGTTCGAGGGGCGCCACATCCAGCGCTTCTACGCGGATCTCGCGTCGAGCTACGAGAAGTTCCTGGCGAGACGGGCGGACCTGAACATCCCGGCCCGTATCCGCGAGGGCATCCCGCCGGCCATTGCGATGGTGCTCACGACCCGCATCTTCGTCTATTACGCCGTCGTCGAGAAGCTGTTCAACGTGCCGAACCACTACGGCATCAGCACCGAGGAGGCGCAGCGCATCATCGCCGACGTGCTCACGAACGGGATTGGACGGCGCACGTAGCAGCTGGCAACCTGCTTCCGCCTTCCGCCTTCCGCTAGCCCGGCGGCCTGAGCCGCTGCAGGGCTCGCAACTCGTGCTCGAGCGTCTGGTCCATGCCCTCGGCCAGCGGCCGTGCCGAGAACCCGAGCTCGCGGATCGCCTTGTCGCTGGCCCCGAAGTAGGTGGTGCCAGCCAGCACGCGCAGCGCCTCGGGCGTGAGCGCCTGCGGCAGATCGGTGACGCGTCCGACGAGGCTCATCAACCCGGCCATGGCGCGCATCGTCCGCGGGCCCGGGTGCAACAGGGGGCGCGGCACCTTCGCCAGCTGCGCCACCAGGTCGAAGGCCTCCTCGAACGTGTGCCGGGGGCCGGCGATGATGTAGGTCTCGCCCGGCCGCCCGTGCTCCATGGCCTGGATGTGGCCGCGCGCCGTGTCCTCTACGTGCGCCCAGCAGAAGGCGGTCCGCCGCGGCGTCATCGGCAGGCGCTTCCGCAGCAGGTCGACCAGCGCGCCGTGCATGCCGCTGGTGTCGCCGGGGCCGTAGACGAGGCCGGGCATGACGATGACGAGGGGGAGCCCGGCGGCCATCATCGGCAGCGCCACCTCGTAGTGAGCCTTCCACTTGGTGCGGTCGTACTCGCTCAGGTGCGGGCCGTCGTACCGATAGGTTTCGTCGGGCACCTGGCCGTGCGTGTCGGAGAAGACGGCGACGGTGCTCGTGTACACCCCTTTCGGGATGCCCAGCTCGCGCATCGTTTCGAGCACGTTGCGCGTGCCCTCCACGTTGATGCGCTCGGCCAGGGGCTCGGCGACGCCGACCTTGTACCAGGCGGCACAGTGGAACACGCCGTCGGTGTCGGCCATCGTGGCGCGCAGGCTCTCGCGATCCGTGATGTCGCCCTCGTGCAGCGCCACGTTCAGCGCGCGGAGGAGACTGGCCTTGTCGGGCGAGCGGATCAAGGCCACGACCTGGTGGCCTCGGCTGATCAGCTGCTTGGAGATTTCGGCGCCGAGGAACCCCGTGGCCCCCGTGACGAAGTAGCGCGCCATCGCGCCTTCAGCTTATACCGCCAGCGGCGCGTTCCTCGCGCGGTTTGCACGAAGCAGCCCCTGAGTGACAACGGTGGGCTGCTGCAGCCCGTGGTTGCGCGCAGCGGGGAAGGCGGGACAGGCCCCGTTCCCCTATGGAATCGAGCAACGGGAAACGGGGCCTGTCCCCCTTCCCCTGTCGCAGCTCTCTTCACCACGGGCTGCGAGCGCGTCCAGCCCCTCGACGAGATCCTGCACCAGATCATCGGGGTGCTCGAGACCCGGCGACAATCGCACGAGCGTGTCGGAGAGCCCGAGCGCCGCGCGGCGTTCGGCGGGGATCGACGCGTGCGTCATCCGAGCCGGCTGCGCAATCAGCGCCTTCACACCGCCCAGGCTCTCCCCCAGTGTGAACAGCCGCCGCGACGACACGAAGTCGGCCACCTCGCCAGCGGTCCCCTCCAGCTCGAACGACACCATCCCGCCGAAGCCGCTCATCTGGCGCCGCGCCACCTCGTGTCCCGGATGCGAGGTCAATCCGGGGTAGTACACGCGCGCCACGCGGGGATGCGTCGCCAGCGCCTCGGCCAGGCGCCGCGCGTTGTCGGCATGGCGCTGCACGCGAAGCTCCAGCGTCTTGAGACCCCGCAGGGTCAGCCAGCAGTCGAACGGCGCCGGGACCGCGCCGGTGGCGTTC
>CAZLBU010000050.1:3898-8720 GCA_964557815.1 uncultured Bifidobacteriaceae bacterium
GGCTCGAACACAGCCGGGTCGCGGGCCAGCACCGCGCCCTGGATCAAATCGGAGTGCCCCGCGAGGTATTTCGTGACGCTGTGCACCACGAGGTCGGCGCCCAGTTCCAGCGGCCGCTGGAACACCGGCGTGGCGAACGTGTTGTCCACGACGACCAGCGTGCCCTGGGCGTGCGCGATGCGGACGATGCCTGCGATGTCGGACACGTGCAGCCGCGGATTGGTCGGCGTCTCCAGCCACACGAGGCGGGTCCGGGCGGAAAGGGCGGCGGCGACGGCGTCGAGGCTCGTCGTGTCCACGAAGCGCGGCTCGATGCCCAGCGGGGCGATGACGCGGGAGACGAGGCGCCAGGTGCCTCCGTACACATCGACGGGCAGGAGGATGTCGTCGCCGGGCCGGAGGAACGCCTGCAGAATCGCGTGCTCGGCCGCCAGGCCGGACGCGAACACGGCCGCGTCGCGCGCGCCCTCGAGGTCCGCGAGCACGGCCTCGAGGCGCTGGCGCGTGGGGTTGTTCGTCCGGCTGTAGTCGAAGCCCTTGTTGACGCCCGGGCTCTCCTGCTCGAACGTGGAGGTCTGGAAGATGGGCGCGACGAGCGCGCCGGTCGTCGGGTCGCTGGGCTGGGCGGCGTGGATGGCGCGGGTGGCGAAGTGCACGTGAAGCTCCGTATCTCTCCCCTGTCGGGGCGGGAATTAGCACCTCGGCGCCTGGTGGCCAGGTTGCTGTGGCATCGTCGGGCCCGGTCCCTCCGCCACTCTGGATAACCGCCCCGCGGCGGGACGCCGCACGAGCAACATCAACTTATGTCGATATGATGATGCATGTCAAGCGGCGATGAAGCCTGTACAATGGCGAAGCGTCGGGGCGTGGCTCAGCCTGGTAGAGCGCCCGCTTTGGGAGCGGGATGTCGCTGGTTCGAATCCAGTCGCCCCGACCACTGTCCATCATCCGGCTCCGCACCGGCCGGGCGCCGCCGGCCGCCCGCGTCACCGTCCGAAGACGATGCGCTCGCGCGACAGCAGCGCCGTGATCAGGCGCACCAGCGCCAGCGCCGCCATCACGGTCACCACGGCCGATGCCACGAACACCATCGGACCCGGCGCCTTTCCTCCGAGCACATCGGCCAGGAGCAGGTGGTGCCCCAGCATCGGCACCGGATACATCCACGTCTGGCTCGCGATGGGATAGACCGTGCTCAGCACACCTGGCAGCATGGGCACCATGATGAGGAACCCCATGTAGCTCTGGGCCTCCTTGAACGATCGCGCAAAGGTGGCCAGGTAGGCCTGGATGGCGGGAGCCAGCAGGCAGAGCGGCAGCACGCCCGCCAGCAGGCCCGCCACGTGGCCGGGCCCCAGCCGGAAACGGATGCCGAGGTCCTGCAGCGGGATCACCTGGAGCATGGCGACGCACAGCGTCGTCGTAATGCAGACGCTCAGCATCGACGAAAGCGCCGCGGCCAGCCACTTCCCCGACGCGATGACCGCCCGGGGCGCCGGGTTCACCAGCAGCGGCTCGAGCGACCCGCGCTCGCGCTCGCCGGCCGTCGAATCCGTGGCGATCTGCATGCCGCCGGTGAAGGCGGCGAGCACGATGAACAACGGGATGAAGTTCAGCAGGACGGCGGCGCGCTGCTGTGCGCTCGACACCTCCAGGTCCTGCACCTGGAGGGGTTGTACCACGGCGGGGCTGATGCCGCGCCCCACGAGCCGCAGGGACGCGATCTCTGCGTTGTATCGCTGCAGCAGCCCGCGCACGCGCTGCACCCGTGGGCGCGTGACGTTGCGCGAGCCGTCCGACACGATCCGGATCTCCACCGGCCGGGAGGCGCGGAACTTCTTCGCGTAGTCGTCCGGGATCACGACCACCACGTCGTGCTCCCGTCCGCGCACCGAGGCCTCTGGGTCGGCCGGCCCTTCCACCACCTCGACGCCCGCCTGCTGGCGCAGCCACTCCACCAGCGCCGGCGCATGGGCCATTCCGACGACAGGAATGGTCACGTCCTGGACCTCGCGCTGACGATCGGCAACGCCATTGAGGATGAAGCCCACCATTACCGGACCCATCAACGACCCGAGGAGCACCGAATAGATGGATCGCCGATCGCGAAACGCGTCCCTCATCTCCTTGCGCACGACGATGAGCGCCTGTGCGATCGCACGCCTCATTCGACGGCCTCCGGCGCCAGGCCGGCCAGCGTGACGAACGCGTCCTCGAGGTTCTGCTGCCCCGTCTGCGCGCGCAACTCGTCGGGCGTTCCCGACGCCACGACGCGCCCGTGCGCGATGACGATGATGCGGTCACAGAGCGCCGAGACCTCCTGCATGACGTGGCTCGAGAACACCACGGTCCGCCCCTCGGCTTTCAGCCGCCGGATGATCTCGCGCACGGCCCGCGTGCTCATCACATCCAGCCCGTTGGTCGGCTCGTCCAGCAGCACGTTGCGCGGGTCGTGCACGAGCGCGCGGGCCAGCGCCACCTTCGTTCGCTCGCCGTGGGAGAAGCCGGCCGTCCGTCGGTCGGCCACCTCGCGCATGTCGAGCAGGGCCAGGAGCGCGTCGGCCCGTTCAACCAGCGCGCGGCCCGAAATGCCCTGTAGCTCCCCGAAGTAGTGGATGTGCTCCCGCGCGGTCAGGCGCGGGTAGAGGCCCGACACATCCGGCAGCACGCCCAGGCGTGCCTGCGCGCCCTGCGGATTCGCCACGGCGTCGACCTCGTCCACGTGGATGCGGCCCTCGTCGGGGCGCATCAGGCCGTAGAGCATGCGCAGTGTGGTGGTCTTGCCGGCTCCGTTGGGCCCGAGGAGCCCGGTGACGGCGCCGTCTGGTGCCTCGAAGCTGACGCCGTCCACGGCCGTCACGGTGCCAAAGCGCTTGCGCAGGTGCTCGACGCGAATCATGGCGTGGGCGTCCCGCCGGGTGCGGGGTCCGGGCCGGCCGGCCCGAGGAAGAAGGGTGGGCGCTTCATCGAGGCCAGGCACGAGGTATCCACCTCCTCCGCCGAGCCCTGGTCGATGAAGGCCGCCACCATGCGCAGGCCGCACCCCGTGCCGACCACCCCGTGGCCCGTGGCGGGCGCGGTGATGTGCCGTGCGTTCGGCAGGTGCTCGGCAACGACCTCCCCCCACGACGGCGGGGTCACGGGATCGAGATCCCCCGACAGTACCAGCACCGGCACGCTGGATCGGACGGGCTCGTAGTAGGACGCCGGCACGGTTCCCTTCGGCCAGAACTCGCAGGCCTTCAGTCGCGAGGCCAGCAGGTGGCGGGCGAAGAGCGAACCGGCCGATTCGCGAGCGATATCGGCCTCGGTCACCCGCGGCGCGTCCTCGGCGCAGATCACCGAGAGCTGCATGCCGGCGCTCATGTTCTCGCCCGCGGCCTCGCCCGCCGTCGCCAGGGCCAGCATCCCCTGGAAGTCGTCGGCTTCGGCGCGCGCCAGCAGCTCGGGCACGAGCGACGAAAGGAGCGGCGAATAGAGGGCGCCGGCCACGATGTTCGCGACGAGCGCGGCCTGCACCTGCACGACCTCGGCGACGCCCGTGCGCGGATGGGTGAGCCGCATCGTCGGCGGCGCGGCCTCGAGGCGCGCGAACAGGGCCCGGGCCCGCTCGGCCAGGCGCGGGTGCTTCGCCGCGCAGGCGGCGTCGGCCGCGCAGTCGGCGATGAGGCGGTCCAGCGCGCGCTGCGCATCGCGCGCGAAGTAGAGCGGCAGGCGCATGTCGGTGGGTGCCACGCCGTCGAGCACCACCGCGCGCACCCGCGCCTCGTGCTGCCGCAGGTACACCAGGGCGGCCCTCGTCCCGTACGATCCGCCGTAGATGTTGATCGTCTCGTAGCCGAGGAAAGCGCGCACATCGTCCAGGTCGTCCATGGCGATGGGGGTCGTGTAGAAGCGGGTGTCCGCGTCATAGCCGGCCAGGCACGTCCGCAGCCGCTCCAGCCCGGCCTCGTCCGACTCGTTGATCGACGCCAGCAAGTCATCGTTCGAGCGGCATTCGAGGCCGTTGGAGTCGCCCGTGCCTCGCTGGTCCACGAGGACGATGTCGCGCCGCGCCTGGATGCGGCCGAAGAGCTCGCGCACCTGGCGGGCCATCTTGGCGGCACCCTGGCCGGGGCCGCCGGCGAGGACGAACAGGGGATCAGGCGCGGCGTCGTTCCCGAGCGCCGGCAGCACGACGATCTTGAGGTCGATGGTACGGCCCTGCCGGGTCTCCCGGTTCTCGAAGACGGTCAGGGTGCCGCAGTACGCGTCGGTGGGGCCCTCGTCGCTGGTGCAGGGCTGCAGGCGATCGATGGCCTGGGGCACAGGACGCAGGCCGCAGGCCGCGCCGGCGACGACCAGTGCCAGCGCAGGGGCAAGGCCCGCGGCAAGGCGCCGCAAGCGGCGAACCAGGGACACAGACCGCTATTCTACCGGTCTCGTGCCCCGGGCGTACCGCTTGCACGGTTTCGCGGGCCTACCCGAGGCCATCACCGCGTGGCCTTGACTTCCACCGGGCGTCCGCGCAGAGTGTGCCGAGCGAAAATCCGCGAGTCCCGTACTCCCCCGCGCGTGTCGGTCGATTCGTAACGACGTCCGGCCTGGCGTCCCTCGCCAGCAGGGCAAGTTCAAGCTTACGGAGGTGTCGACATGGTTCGTGTGGCCATTCTCCTCGTGGCAGTGCTCACCGCCTGGCCGTCCGCCGCGCAACAGGGCACGGCCGACCTCCGCGGCCGCGTCGTTGACCAGCAGGGCGCCGCGCTCCCGTCCGTGCCCATCGTCGTGACGAACCAGGACAGCGGGCTGTTCCGTGAGACCGTGAGCGGAGCGGACGGGTCGT
>CAZLBU010000050.1:8738-9138 GCA_964557815.1 uncultured Bifidobacteriaceae bacterium
AATGACCCCTGGGATCTACGAGGTCACCGCGGAGCTGTCGGGCTTCAAGAAGTACCAGAGCCGGGACGTGCAGCTCGGGGTGGGCCGGTCCACTCAGATCGAGATCCGGCTCGAGGTGGGCGGCATCGAGGAATCGGTGACCGTGACCGGCGAGTCCCCGCTGGTGGACACCAGCTCGAAAGCCATCGGCGGCAACGTCAGCGCGAGGGAGTTCGTGGACCTGCCCTCGTTCAACCGGAACTTCGCCGGATACCTGGCCCTCGTGCCTGGCGTCGTGGCCACGGTCTCGACGACGACGTTCGGGGCCGACTCCATCAGCGTGGCCGGACAGAACGTCCGCAACGTCAACTACACGATGGACGGCTCGAACAACAACGACACCTTCAACGGCGGGAATGGG
>CAZLBU010000050.1:9148-12557 GCA_964557815.1 uncultured Bifidobacteriaceae bacterium
ATGGGGGCGCCCAGGCACGGGTGCCGGTCGAGGCAGTCCAGGAGTTCCAGCTGCTCACCAGCCAGTTCGATGCCGAGTTCGGCATGGCGTCGGGCGGCGTGGTCAACTCCGTGTCGAAGCAGGGCACGAACCAGTTCCACGGCAGCGCCTTCCTGTTCTTCCAGGACGAGAAGCTCACCGCGCGGGACTACTTCGCCGAGCAGGGCGATTTCGAGAAGCCGCAGACCAAGCAGCAGCAGTGGGGCGGCACGCTGGGCGGCCCCATCGTCCGCAACAAAATGCACTTCTTCGGCAGCCTCGAACGCATCGTGCTGGATGGCGGCGTGACGACCCAGATCCCGAGCCGCCCGGATCTGGAGGGGACCCACTTCGAGGAGACCCGCGTCTGGAACACCTTCGCGCGGCTGGACCACCAGCTGACGTCCAACCAGACATGGGGCCTGCGATGGCTCCGCGAGACCTCCCCGCAGCCCATCCAGATCAACGCCGAGAACCACACGCCGTCGCGCTTCGAGGCCGAGACCGACGTGGACTGGACGGTGGTGGCCAACCTGAGCTCGGTCATCGGGTCGAACCGCGTGAACACCTTCCGCGTGTCGGCGGTGAAGGAGGACGTGTTCTTCGGCAACCCGCTCTTCAACGAGAGCCAGGACCAGAAGTCGCTGCTCCCGACGCTGAACCAGCTCAACTTCAGCGATCAGCAGAGCCCGCGCGCCAGCCGCCGGCTGGACGTCGCGTACGGTGCCGACAACATCTTCGCGTGGTTCCTGCCCAATACATGGGCCGGCGATCACGACATGAAGTTCGGCGTCAGCTACCTGTACTCGTCGCTCCGCAACCAGGACCACGGCAACATGAACGGAACGTTCACGATTCCGAGCGATCTGCCGTTCGACCCGGCCAACCCGAGGACCTATCCGGAGCGCCTGTCGATTCGCGTGGGCAACCCGCTGGACTTCTACATGAAGGGGCACTTCATCGGGATGTTCGCCCAGGACCGGTGGAGCCCGATCGATCGGCTCACCATCAGTGCGGGCCTCCGGTACGACGTGGAACTCGTCCGGACGCCGAACCAGCTGAACCCGCAGTTCACCGACGACGCCGATGGCTTCCCGGTGGACGCCAACAACTTCGCGCCGCGCGCCGGCTTCACCTACGCGATGGACGCGCAGTCGCGCTCGGTCCTGCGCGGCGGGTTCGGCGTGTTCTACCAGCGCACGTCCTACACGTTCCTGACGCCGATGTTCTCGTCGGGCCGATTCTCCGATTCCTTCACGGCGCTGTTCCCGACCAACAACGCCGACCCCGGGCCGCGGGCCGGCAACTTCCCCACCAACCCGCTCCTGGCCGGGGGACCCGTCGTGAACCACGCCGCCGTCGATGCCCAGTTCCCGCCGGGCACGCTCAACCGCAACACCGGAACGGTCCGGTTCGACCATCCCGATCGCACGAACGCGTTCTCGCGCCAGTACAGCATCGGCTACGAGCGCCAGATTGGCGCCACGCTCGGCGTCAGCATCGACTACATCCGATCGGAGCAGCGGGGCCAGTACGTCCTGCAGGACCTGAACCCCGGCCTGCGCGATACGACCACCGCAACCAGCACCCTGAGGCGCCTCTACCCGCTGGTTGGAGCGGTCGGCGAGTTCGCGGGCCGCGTCGACACGTTGGTTAACGAAGGTTACATCGACTACAACACGCTGCAGGTATCGATGACCAAGCGCCAGAGCGCGGGGTTCACTGCGCGCGTGTCGTACGCCTACTCGCGCGGCCGCGGCAACGTCGCCACGGGCCAGGCCGACACCGCCAGCTCCCAGATTCTCGGGGACCTCAACCTGGACAACGACATCGGCCCGACCAACGTGGATCGCCCGCACATCCTCTCCGTCGCCGGGTCCTACGACGTGCCCCGCACCGGCGGCCTGAAGCTGAGCGCCGTGTTCCAGGCCCGCTCCGGCACGCCGTTCACGCTCATCGATTCGACGACGGACCTGGATCGGAACGGCTTGACCGCCAACGAGTACCTGCCGGCCGGGACCTACAGCGGAAGCGGGCGGGATGCGATCACCGTGGACTACAAGGGCGGCCGGAACGGCGCGAGGGGACCGAACTACGCCTCGGTCGACCTTCGCGCCGGGTATGCGTTCCGCCTCGCGGGAGGTCGCACGCTCAATGCGTTCGTTGATATCTTCAATCTCACCAACGAGCCGAACTTCGCCAATCCCACCAACTCGGGAGGGGCGGCGGATCGTCGGCTCGCGGCAACGTTCCTGAGGTACACCGGCCTCGTGAACGGGGTGACCCGGACGTTCCAGCTGAACGTCCGTTTTGGATTCTGAAAGGGAGGCATGATGTCGTCGATGCGGAGACCCGGACGGATGGCAGTGGGTGCGGCGCTCGTCGCCGGAGTGGTGGCCCTTGGCGCGGTCGCGGCCGGCCAGGCCCCGCCGCCGCGGCCGGCCAGCGCCGGCTCGGCGGCCGACCCGGCAGCGGACCCGTTCGTGGGGCTGGCCATCCGCAACATCGGTCCCGCCACGATGGGCGGGCGCATCGACGACCTCGCCGTCCTCGAGTCGAACCCGGCGGTCTTCTACGTTGGCGCGGCCACCGGCGGCCTGTGGCGCACCACCAACAACGGCACGACCTGGGAGGTCCTCTTCGACGACCTCGACGACGTGGTGTCGATCGGCGACATCGCCATCCCACCCGGCGACGCCAACACCGTGTGGGTCGGCAGCGGCGAGAACAACAACCGGCAGAGCGGCTCCTGGGGCAACGGCGTCTACAAGTCCACCGACGCCGGCCAGACCTGGCAGCACATGGGCCTGGCCGCCAGCCGCCACATCGCACGCATCATCGTGGACCCCGTCGATCACGACGTCGTCTACGTGGCGGCGCTCGGCAGTCTCTGGGGACCCGGACCCGAACGCGGGGTCTTCAAGACCACCGACGGCGGGCTCACCTGGTCGAAGGTGCTCTTCGTCAACGACGACACCGGCGCCACGGAGCTCGTGATGGACCCGGCGAACAACAAGGTGCTCTACGCCGCTGCCTACCAGCGGCGTCGCGCCACCTGGGGCTTCAACGGCGGAGGGCCCGGCAGCGCCATCTACAAGTCGTCGGACGCGGGCCGCACCTGGACGAAGCTGACGAGCGGCATCCCCGCCGGCCCGCTCGGCCGCATCGGCCTCGACGTCTATCGCGCCAACCCCAACATCGTCTACGCGCGCATCGAGCACGAGAAGGAAGGCGGTGTCTATCGCTCGGACGATGCGGGGCTCAGCTGGCGGAAGATGTCGAACGTCAATCCGCGGCCGATGTACTTCAGCCAGATCCGCATCGACCCGACCAACGACCTGCGCGTCTACGTGCTGGGCGTCCAGGTGCACATCTCCGACGATGGCGGCAG
>CAZLBU010000051.1:0-6398 GCA_964557815.1 uncultured Bifidobacteriaceae bacterium
GGGCCATCGACGAGTTCTTCCTCTCCGCCCGCATCGAGCCGCAAATCGTGATGGAGACCGAGAACGTCGAGATCATCAAGGCGATGGTGCGCACCGGCATCGGCATCAGCATCATCCCCTACCAGGCGGCCGCCCGCGATGTCTCGAGCGGGCACCTCTTCTTCTCGCGGATCGAGGGCCGCTCGCTGGTGCGGGAGACCGGGTGGGTCTACCCGCGCATGAGCCGCACGCCCCGGGCCGTCCAGGAAACCATCAAGGCCTTCGAGCGCGTGAAGCCGAAGCTCCGCCTGGCGCCCTGAGCCAGAGGATGACCCAGGCGCATCGACGGAATCCGATCATTCTATTTTCCAACTGGCTCGCCGGGGCCTAGGATCGGGGGGTTCCTTCAACCCGCGAGGTACCCATGACCGATCCCCGCGACCACGTCATCTCGGTGGTCCTGTCCGACGAGGAATGGAAGGCGTTCCTCAGCCGCCAGCCGCAGCCCGTGGCGTGGCTGCGCGAGCGCATCTCGGAGCTGATCTCCGCTACTTCTGCGTCGACGCCGCGGCCGGCTGGCGGAGGGTATACGACGTCCGCGAGATCACGTTGAGCCCGGGCTTGTTCACCTTGACCTCGACCTTCCGCGTCCGCTTCAGCGGGTCCGGGTTCGAGGAGTAGTAGCCCAGCACGTAGTAGTCGCTCGTCTCCGCGTCGATCCGCTTCAGGGCCTTGTCGAAGTCGTTCTGGTTGACGACGGCGATGCCGCCCGTCTCTTCCGCGAGGATGCGCAGGCTGTCCTGCGTCTTGCGCACCCAGGTTCCGTATTCCACCGGGCTCAGCTGCTCGTCCAGGTCCGCGCCTGCCACCAGGCCCCGCGGGTCCACGGTGTAGAGCGTGGCGTTGGCGCGGTTGGCCGTGCGCGTCACCTCGGCCAGCTCGCGCGCCAGGTCGGCGTCGGCGAACTGCGCGCCCTGGTTGAACTGTTCGTTCAGCCGCTGACCTTCTTCGCGCGTCTGGCCGAAGCGGCCGCCGAAGACCGGGTCCTCGCCCAGCCGCGACTCGGCGAAGGGATTGAAGTCGTAGCCGTTGCTCACCCACACCACCGCCTTGCGGCGGTTCGTGATCTTCTCCATCTGCCGCAGCATGTCGTGGGCCGTCGAGAACGCGACGTGGGCGCGGTAGCGGACCTCGGCCGGGCCGTCGGCGTTGTCCTGCCCCTGGATGACGTCCGAGGGCTTCAGGCCGCTGCCCGTGATCTTCTTGATGGCCTCGTCCAGCACCTTGCGGTCGTAGGTCGGGTCGATGGCGAGCGACGAGGGCCCCGTGGAGACGATGCAGAACATGTCCCCCTCGTGGATCAGGTTCTTCGAGATCTTCTGGAACAGGCTCCGGATGCGCCCCGTGTTGCGGAAGTCGAGGTGCAGGTCGTCCACGATGAGCAGGAAGATGCGGCCCGTCGTGTCGTTGCGCGGCCGGGACGGCGGCAGGATGACGCCTTCCTGCGCGGGCGGCGGCGGTGGCTCCAGCAGGTTGTGCACGCGCCCGCCGTGGACCAGCGTGAACGAGGTGACCTCCTGGGGCACACCATCCTCGAGGATCTGAAAGTCGTCCTTCGTCAGGTCCGCCACGAACTGGTCCTGGTTGTTCCGGACGATGGCGTCCATGGTGACCAGGTCGATGTTCACGCGGAACGTCGGCTGCGATCCCTGGGCGTTCGAGGCCGGGGGCGCCGGGGCCTGGGCGCCGAGAGCGGCCACCGACAGGGCCAGTCCGAGTGCGACGGCGAGGCGAAGGCCGTGAATCTGCATGGTGGAATTATAAGACGGGTAGGATAAGGGACACATGCGAATTGCCATCGGCGCGGATCATGCCGGGGTCGAGCTGAAGCGCGACCTCGCCGGACACCTGGCCCAGCAGGGCCACGAGGTGACGGACCTCGGGACGCACTCTACGGCCCCGGTAGACTACCCGGATACGGCCGAGGCGGTCGCCACCGCCGTCCGCAACGGGCAGGCCGACCGCGGCCTGCTCGTGTGCGGCAGCGGCGCCGGCGTCTCGGTGGCGGCCTCGAAGTTCCCGGGCATCCGCGCCGCGGTGTGCCACGATACCTACTCCGCACGCCAGGCGGTCGAGCACGACGACCTGAACGTGCTCTGCCTGGGGGCGCGGGTGGTCGGCCCGGCGCTCGCGCGCGCGCTGGTGGATGCCTTTCTCGCCGCCACGTTCACCAGCGAGGAGCGCTACCTGCGGCGCGTGGCCAAGATCGACGCCATCGAAAGCCGCTTCCTCCGCGACGAGTAGTTCCCCCCAATGCCCCGTCCCGCCCGAACCCGATGAAGGGTCCTGCCACCTCTGCATGAAGACCGCCGTCAAGATCGCCGCCGCCGTCGCTGGCCTCGCCGTGCTCGTGCTGCTCGGGCGCGAAGCGCCGGCCATGCTCCCGAAGTTCGCGGCCTGGGTGGCCTCGCTCGGCGCCTGGGGGCCGGTCGCGTTCATCGCGGGCTACAGCATCGCGCCGGTGATCTTCGCGCCGGCCTTCCTGCTCACGCTCGCCGCCGGTGCGATCTTCGGGTTCGTGAAGGGCGTGATCTACGTGATGATCGGCGCGACCATCGGGGCGACGCTCGCCTTCCTCACAGGGCGCTACCTCGCGCGGCACTTCGTGGAGCGGCTGCTGCGGCGCGAGCCGCGGCTGGCGATCATCGACCGGGCCGTGGAGCGCCACGGCTTCCGCCTGGTCGCGCTGCTGCGCATGTCGCCGGCCGTGCCCTTCGTGCTGCTGAACTACGCGCTCGGGCTGAGCCGGGTCCGCCTGCTGGACTACGTGGCGGCCTGCATCGGGATGCTGCCGGTGGTGGCGATGTACGTGTACTCGGGCAAGGTCGCGGGCGACCTCGCCAAGCTGGCGGGGGGCGTGGCTCCGCCGAGAGGCCCCCTCTACTACACCTCCATCGCGCTCGGGCTCGCCTCGACCGTCGCGGTCACCATCGTCGTCACGCGCATCGCGAAGAAGGCGATCGAGCAGGAGCTGCATCTCACGCGAAGTGAGAAGTGAGAAGCGAGAAGGCCATGGCGCTCCCGCTCCTCACTCCCGACCAGGTCAGGGTACGCTGACGACGACTTCCGCCGACGGCGCTCCCATTCCACACGCGTTCGTGGCGCGTACGCGCACGTAATAGGTTCCCGGCGGGACGCTGCTGACGTCGAGCCCGTTGTTGCTCACAGCCAGCGTGGCGAGATTCGCGAGGCCGCTCGACGAGCCAGCCTCCACGACATAACCTGTCGCGCCGGCAGAGGGCGACCACGACAATGAGACCGTGTGGCCGTCCACCGTGTGTGTCAGCCCGGCGGGCGCGGGCGGCGCGCACGCGACGATCACTTCCACCTCGTTCGACGCCGGCCCGACGGCGCCGTTGGCGACGCCGCGGACCCGGACGAAGTACCGGCCGTCCGGCACGCCCGCCACACCCACGGATGGCGATGGGCCCGTCGTAAGCACGGCAATGTCCGACCGACCGTTGCTGCTGCCGGCTTCCAGCCGGTAGGCGATGGGCGCGGGCCCGCCCGCGGGCGGCGTCCATGCGAGCGTCACGTTCCGACCCGACACGCTGGCCTGCAAACCGGTCGGCGCGCCCGGCGCACCGGCCGCGACGATCTTCAGGATGCGGCCCGCGAAGGTCACGAGGTAGAGCTCGCCTTCGTGGTCGCGACCAAACGACACGATGCCGCCCAGCGAGCCGCCGAGCTCCGCCGTGTGCTCGACCACGTCGGTGACCGTGGCCTCGCCGGTCGCCGGATGGACGCTGAGGCCCACTGAGCCTACGACGGACGTCGCCGAGTCGGCGACGAAGTACCGCCCGCGATAGGCCGCCGGCAGCTGAGAGCCGCGGTAAACATACCCGCCCGTAACCGCGCGGCCGATGGTGCGCACGTAGTCGAAGAGCGGATTGGTGAGCGGAAGGTACGCGGCCGGCGGCGTCGCGGGCACGCCGGGCGTGGCAATCGTGCCCTCGCGCAGGCGCCATCCGTAGTTGCGGCCTCCCGCGCCGGCGGGCTCGTAGTCCACCTCTTCGCGCGCTCCCTGGCCCACGTCGCCGATGATCAGCGCACCGGTCGCGCCCGGCCCGAGGTCGTCGAAGCTGTAGCGCCAGGGATTGCGCAAGCCGAACGCCCAGATCTCACCCAGTGCGGGAATGGGCTGACCATCGAGGAACGGGTTGTCCGGCGGGACCTCGTACCCGGTGGGATGCCCGTCGGGCACGTTGACGCCGATGCGCAGCATCTTGCCGAGCAGCGATTGGGGGTCCTGGGCGTTGTGGTCGGGATCGTTGCCGCCGCCGCCGTCACCGGTGCCGATGTAGAGATACCCGTCGGGGCCGAACGCCAGGTGGCCGCCATTGTGGTTGGTGTTATCGGGGTGAGGAATGTACGGCAACTCGCCGGGCCAGATCAGATCGAAGCGGGACGCTGGATCGGCCGTCGGTGCGTTGGCGGGCGTGCGCGTGAATCGCGCCACCACGATGTCGCCGTCCGGACTCGTGAAGTTCACGAAGAACCGTCCGCTTGTGGCCGCATCGGGTGCGAAGGCCATCCCCAGCAGGCCCTGTTCCCCACCCGTGCGGATCACCGGTGGCCGCAGATCGAGGAACGTCGTCAGCGAGCCGTTCTCGAGGAGCCGAATGAGGCCGCCCTGCTCGACGACGAAGAACCGTGCCGGCGAGGTGGGATCGGGAATGAACGCGACGGGACTGGACAGTCCCTGCACGACCACCTCGGTCCTCAGCTGCGCACCCGCGGGCATCGACGATGCCGCGAGCAGCACCCACGCACACACTCCCACCCACATTGTCCGACGCATTCCGGGATTCTCCTTTGGGGGGATGGCGATCTTCTCACGAAACAAGGCAGAAGGCAGAACGCGATTCTGCCGAGCAATCTCCGACGTTTTGCCTTCTGCCTTCTGCCTTCCTCAACCCTGCCCGGACGGGCGTTCGAGCAGCGCACGCCTCAGTTCCTCGAACCGGGCGTCGGCGTCGCGCACGCCGGCCAGCACCGCGTCCGGTGTCAGCCACGTGTCAGGATCCAGCGTCTCGGCCCGGCTCACCCACTGCTCGAGCGTCGCCGCGTCGAAGCCCTGCTCGTGGATGCGCGCCATGACTTCCGCGTGCCGGGCGCGAAGACGGGTGGCGATCTCACGGCCGACGAGCTCCTCGAGCAGTCCGCGCGTGGTGGGGACCTCGGGCTCGGCGAAGGTGTCCGGCGCAAGCGCGGCTTCCGCCTCCGCTTCGGCCTCGGCTGGCGGTTCCGGGGTGGCGCCGGGTGCAGCCGCGGCGGCTCTTCGCTCCGCGGGACGCGGCGGCCCTCCCTCCCGTCGACCGCCACGCCCACGACGTGGCTGCCGGACGGGTGCCTGCTCCTCCTCGGGCGGCATCGCCTCGCGCAGGGCGAGGATGGCCGGCCAGTCGAACTCGATCTCCGGGTGCTGCTCCTCGATGGTGCGGATGGCTTCCTCGTCCAGCGCAGCGCGCCCAATCAGCACGTCGGGCGCAGTGCGATACCAGTAGAGGACGCGCGGCCGCTCGCCCGGCGACGCGGCGTGCAACAGGAATGTGTGTTCGATCCCGCGCCGGTCGCGGGTCAGTCGCAGGAACGGCACGCCTCTAGATTACCGCCGCTTCTTCGCCGCCGCGCGTTTGGGCGCGGGCTTCGACGCCTTGGCCTTCGCGGGCTTCGACGCCTTCGAGGCCTTGGAGGACTTGGCTGGGGCGGCCTTCTTCTTCACGGCTTTCGCAGTAGGCGTGGAGGCCACCTTGGGCTTCGGCGCGGCTTTCTTCCCGGCAGCGGGCTTCTTCTCGGCGGCCGGTTTCTTCTCGGCGGCGGGCTTCTTCTCCGGAGCCGCCTTGGGCAGGGCGGCGGCAGGCGCCTTGTACACCTGGAGGAAACGAACCTGATCCATGGCGATGTGATAGGTCCAGATCTCCGCGACGGGGAACTGGTGCTCCTCGCACAGCCGCCGCGCGGCGTCCAGGGCCTGCGGCGGCACGTAGAGATGAAACGGCGCCTTCAGCTTGCTGAACACCCCCCACTCGGCTCGCGCCTCGAGCAGGTGCACCGACTCGCCCGTCTCCACCTCCACGGTGCCCTCGAGCTTGCGCGACCGGTCCTGGCTGAACAGCACGAGGTCCGGGTAGACGGCCAGTTCTCCGACCGTCACCGACTGGTTCTGCTCGTGGCCGGGGTTGATGGCCACTTCGTGCTTGCGCTTGTAACGGGCCTGCAATTGGCGAATGACACGATCGTGCTCGAGCTGCTCGCGAATCGGGCGGGTGAGAATCGGGCTCACTAGGCCTCCGGAGACTCCAGAGAAAACGCGATACTATAGCACGCACGTTCGGCGGGCCCGGCTAGAATGCCTG